>JADKCL010000009.1 GCA_016718825.1 Bacteroidota bacterium
CGTTTTTGATCAATTCGAAGAGCTTTCCTTGGGCAATGAAACTGTACAAGGCATCGCCGTAGGCATCCACGAGCACACCTTCGTCTTCGGAGGCATTGTATTTTTTCTTTTCAACGCCGTTGCTTGTGCCTTTCAGAACCACTTGATTGGTACTGCGGTCAAATACCTGCCATTCCAGTGTGATTTTTACATCCGACAAGACTTCCTGCGAATAATAGGATGTGGACTGCGACATGTCGATCCAAAGCTTGGTCACCTTGGCGCCCAGCAAGAACCGGGGAACCTTCTTGGTATGGTTTTCATTGGAAAACAACTGATGTGACTCCTTCATGGGCGTGTTAAAGCCACTTGTGCCCAACACATCGTAGGTTTTGACATCGATGGGATCGGAGCCCAAACGAGAAAATCCATCCCAGGTCAAAGGTTTGGAAATGCCGCCACGCTTGACGACACCCACTTCCTTGCCCGAAGGAAATTCGGCCAAGAGCTTGTCAAATTCGATCAGCGGGCTTTCGGGATCCAGGTCAAAATGCGGAAACACCTTGGTCAATGTGACCTTTTTGAATGACTTGATCACCCTCGGTTTTTCTTTGACAGCAAAAACCTGATCGCCGTAATTTTCCTTTTTCACACGGAAGACAAAACCGCTATCGGGAGCCTCTGCCCATTCAAATTTGACCTTGCAAGGGGTTGTACCGCGCAAAACGCCATTCACATACACCTTCGCGGAGTCTGGCGTGCTTTCAACTTCATAGACAAACTGCGCCTTTCCGACGAATGGAAGCAGGCAGATCATCAAGGCGAGCACGGTCAATATTCTGGATTTCATTCCGTTAATTTTTTGTGGTTACAATTTTACACCCATTCCCAAAACAATACCACCCATGACATCGGTTCCCTGATAAGGCTCAAATGTCTCCAAATCATCGTAGTCGATGTGAAAGGATCCAAACTGAGGAATTCTGGATTTGGCAACCTGAACGCCGATTCGACCTTGGAAGGTCCCAAAGAGGATTCACCCATGTTCCAGATAAATCCAGTCTCAAAACTTAGGCGAAAGTAGGGCGTCAACAAGGAATAGTCCATGTAGACCGGATCTATCGGGTAACCATACCGTTCGTAATTTGGCAGGCGGTCGGCAAAAAAGCGCTCTCTGATCCATCCAAACTGCAAATTGGAGCCAATAAAAAACGAATTCCCAATAAAGAGGCGGTATCTACCTGCAATAGATGGCAGTGGTCTGCGCGTCCAAATCAGATTGGCATCGTAGCTCCGATCATACTGCGGAAACTGAACATTCCCACCCGGATTGGCCACCAATAGTTTGGAAAACACCAAATCCACGCCAAAGCCATGGTGCGCACTCACTTGTTTGACCCATCCCAGAGCTGTTGCTACTTGCGGGCCGGCATCGGATCCCCCCATAATCTGACCGTCTAGCCCGAAGTATTGAAATTGACCAAAAAGCGTTGCCGAACAACCAAATGCGAGCCAAAGAACCAATGACAGAAAGATGGGTCGTTTCAAAGGATTGAAGGATTTTGTGTCAAGTTACCGATTTGAGATTCAATGCGCAACCCGTGAGTAGGATTTTCAAGCAGACAAAAATTTAGCTAGCTTTGTACTTAGACGTCCCAAATGCGTCCTTTGGATCATGCCAAAAATCCTACAATATTCATTTCCGACGATCGGATTGTTACTGTGCCTGCTGCTCTGCTTGGCGTCGTGCAAACCCGATACTGAGTCCCCGGTGATCCGACTCAAGGGTAGCGATACGATCATGGGCCTCGTCGGCATGCCGATTGAGGAACCGGGTTACATCGCATTTGACAAGGAGGATTTGGATCTTGTGGATGAGGTTGTCATCTCAGGAAATGTGAACATGAGCCGTGCCGGTACCTACCAACGTATTTACACCGTGACCGATGCCGCCGGAAATTCGGCGCAAGCGAACCGAACTGTGATACTGGACATCAGCATGCAATCCCTCGTCGGAACCTTCAGGTCCGACAACGCGTTTGGTGCATGTTCGGGTTATGGATCTTCGCAGATCACGATCCTTGACGAGGCCAACAAGATCCTGAAGATCTCGCCAGCAGTCGGCTATTTTGCGCAGACCAACAACTACATTCGAATGCATTACAATGGTTCAACGGCCCCGCAATTGACTTCCGTTGCGATTAATCTTCCCTGTTCCTACTACGCCTATGCTGGCACTGGCACAGGAAGGATCTTTAACAACGGCGATTCGATCCACGTTTTTATTCGGGTTACTTCTTCCCTTTATGGTACCTCGACTTACTTCACAGCGGATTATGTGCGGGTGGAGTAGGGAATCAGACAAGCGATCAAAGTTGGTGTTCCTTACAGTTTGATCCCCAATCCCAAGACGACTCCGCCCATGACATTCGTGCCGGTAATGGGGCGGAATTCTTCCCGTTCGTCATAGTCGAGGCTAAAAGAACCAAATGCGGGCACCCTCGCCATCGTTTTCTGTGCTCCGATGCGAGCATTGACAGTTCCGTAGAGCTTCCCGCCAATGTCAAAGACAAATCCAGTTTCAAAACTCAACCGGAAGTAAGGTGAGAAAAGGTTGAAGTCCATAAAAACGGGTTCGATGGGTGCCATCCCACCCGAATAGTTTCCCATACGATCCGCAAAAAAGCGTTCGTGGATCATTCCAAACTGAAGATTCGTCCCAATGAAAAATTCGTTGCCGATAAACAATCGGTACCGTGCCGCAACTGCAGGCAAGGTTTTGCGCGTCCAAATCAAGCCGCAGTCATAAGCAGGGTTATTCTCCGAGAAATCAACATACTTGCCTGGATTGGCGAATAGCAAGCGCGGAAGCACCAAATCCGCTCCAAATCCATGGTGTGTGCTAAACTGATGCAGCCAACCGATCCCGGTTGCGAACTGCGTGGTGCCATTGCGTCCACCAATGATTTGAAAGTCGGTCCCGAAATAGTGGAACTGGCCGTAAGCCGCTGATCCACAACCAAGCGTGAACCAAAATAAGAGCGTCAACAAAAAGGATCGTTTCAACACGGCAGCTGGATTTGGGAGCAAGTTATTCATTTGATTTTCGATCCGCAACACGATCCGGAATCCGAGTCTGTGTTTTTTTTATTCTATATTTGAATGCGCGATGAATCTAAACGCAAGTCAATGACATCAAAACTTCCCTTTCTCCGCTTTTATTGTTGGTCTTGCCTTGTCCTACTCGGCTTGGCGTCTTGCACGACTGATACCGAGGCGCCCGTCTTGCGGCTGTATGGATTGGATTCCGTGATGATTCCCCGCGGCACGTCTTTCAATGACCCGGGGGTGGTGGCATTTGACAGCAAGGACCTTGACCTCAGAGACGAAGTTGTGGTTTCTGGTGATTTCAACGAGGCAGTCGTCGGCACCTATGAAAGAATCTACACGGTGACCGATGAGGCAGGCAACTCCTCGCAGATCAAACGCAAAATTTCCGTTTACCACGGTATCCAAACTGCCGATGGCCGATGGTCCTCCCAAAATACCTGTTTTGATTGTGGAGGGTTAGGAAGTGGCACAGCAACGATGGTGGGTGATGTTAACTACGGATACATAAGAATATCCCCAGCCTTGGGAAGCGGGAACAGTAGTTATTTCCATCTGAGAATTTCGCCAACCGGCAATTTGACCTTATTTTCTGCCGATGGTTGCATCTACAATTATATCCTCGGGTCTGGCAGGATCTCAGAAGACGCAGACTCAATTTCACTCTCCTTGACGCGTAGTGGCACCAATGGCCAATATGGCTGCTCTGCACTCTATGTTCGGTTACCCTGATGGTAAGACCTACCTGTGCTGATCAATCAAAATCACATTCCCATCGGGGTCTGTGAGCATCACGCTGCCCGGACCTTTGGTCGTCGGATCGGCCTCAAGGTCTAATTTTTGGCCTTTGTCTTTGAGGTGCTTTTGAATGTCGCGAACATCAGTGAAGGAAGCCGTGTTTTTTGCGTTTTCGTCCCATCCGGGGTTGAAGGTCAGGATATTCCCCTCAAACATTCCCTGAAACAAACCGATCAGGGCATTCCCGTTTTTCATGATCAGGTAGTTCTGTTCCATTCCGCCTCCGAATGACGTGAAACCCAGATTTTCATAAAACAACTTCGAAGCCGCCAAATCCTTGACATTCAAACTCATCGAAAAGGCGCCCAAAGGCAAAGTCTGCGGCGTTTCCGTTGCCTTGGTTTGCACGGATTGATTGTCGTTAGCCTTGCGGGCGCACGATACGAAGGTCAGAGCCAACAAGGCGACGATTCCAAGGGTTTTGAGGGTGTTTTTGAGCTGGATCATATAAAGGACAAATCAATTGGGTGACGAAAGAAAACGAGTCAACGCTCGCAAAGCAATCAAGTGCGGCAAATCATAGCTCCCAACATCTTGATTGCAGGCCGAAATTACCAACTGGGACGGGATTGGACAAATTTGGTGTCAGCGGGGGAATAAGAGAATTCTGGAGACTTACTCAACGGGCAACGGCATCGAGATTCGGGTACGGCTTTTCCAAGGTGGCTTTGCGCCAGACGCTTTTGTCTGCACTTTGTAAGGCGGCTTGCAGGTCGAAGTCTGGCCCAAGCTCCTCGGCGAGGGATTCGAGCGTCTGCCTCTTACCATCGGGCAACAGAATCGGGGAATCGGTTTCTCTGGCTAGGAAGTAGGCGACGCGACGGGCAATGAAAACATCGGTGGAGGAAATTTCCATCCATTCCGGATTCAAATCCGACTGCGCTATATCAAATTTGACACACTTTGTTGGATACTCTCTTAGTTCTACTTTGTTAAGTTCCATAATGACCAATTTGTGTGCACTAAAGTATCTGAGAGTGAGCAGATTGTGAGTATCTATGTGCATAAGTGAACGCCTGATTTGCTTGCGAATGGTAGCCAATTTCACGAACTTGTTCCTCAGGATAGTACCCCGAAGCGAGAGTGTTGTAAAATTTTTAAAACACTCTCAGTCAAGGGGTTAAAAATGTCAAAAACGACTATGAGTACAGGGAGAAAACACTTTCGGCCCTCAAGGCCGGTTTGGATGGGCACCTGGAACCGTTCCGCGAGAGCCTTTGTACTCGTACGCATGACACGTCCGACTTGGCCGCCGATTATATCGAGGGCCTGATCAAGGCCGAACGCGGCAAGCGAAACATGGAGAGGATGGCCGAGGAATTACCCAACCCAAATTATCAGGCGACCCAGCAATTCGTCACCGACTCGCCATGGGATTCCTTTGCGGTGTTCAAGCTGATCGGCCAGCAGGCATCGCAAATCCTGAACAGAGATGGCTGGGAAGACACGATGCTGCTGATCGATGAGACGGGCTTCCTGAAGAAGGGTGACGCATCGGTGGGTGTTTCCCGCCAATATTCGGGTACTGCGGGCAAGGTGGACAACTGTCAGGTCGCTGTCTTTGCATCGCTTGTCAATGCCCTCGGCGAAGCCTGCCTGATCGACACGCGGCTTTATCTGCCCAAGGTTTGGGCAGACGACGAGAAGCGGTGCATCCAGGCAGGAATCCCCGGGTGGCACCGGATGTGCATGACCAAGCCGCAGTTGGCGCTGGAGATGATTTGCGAGGCCAAGGCAGCGGGCGTAGAGTTCGGGTGCATCGGCGGGGACGGCCTCTACGGGGACAATTCGGAGCTTTGCATGGCAATTGCAGAGATCGGGGAGACCTTCCTGTTCGACGTGCACTCCGACCAGCTCATTTGGCTTGCGCGCCCTGAGTCCCGCCAGGCAGGGGCCATGCGGGTTGACGCGTATGCGGCTTCGCTCGCCCAGGAGCAATGGATCGAGGTGTTCGTGCGTGACACCGCCAAGGGGCCGCTCAGGGCGTGGGCGCATGCCACGACCGCTTGGATATGGCCTCCAGACGCCGTGGAGCCATTCCAATGGACACTCATATTGCGCAATACGCCGGGCGAGGACGCCATCAAATATGCCCTCACAAATGCTCCGGAGGGCACGCTCACACTCCAGCGAATGGTCTTCATGCAAGCCCAGCGCTATTGGATCGAGCGGTGTTTCCAAGACGCCAAAAGCGAGATGGGGTTGGCCGATTACCAGGTCCGCAAGTGGCAGGCATGGTACCACCACATGGCCTTGGTCATGATGGGCATGCTCTTCTTGCTCAAGGAGCGCATCTTTTTCCAGCGCGAACACCCACTGCTGAGCATGCGCGACCTCAGGCTGCTGATGCAAGCATTGCTCGATGATAATCATGGATTATTCGAACGTCGGTACGAGCAGATGGAGCAAAGGCACAAACAAAGACAAAAGGATATCGACCGACGGCGAAGGCTGAGAACCTAATGTCACAAAGTAGAATTAGTGATCTGAAAACAATTCTCCTTCGGAGGAGCAGCACGAGAATCGTTCATTAGAATTCGTGATCAACTCGATCATCAACATCAACATTCCTCTTATCACCCGTTAGAAAATGATTTATGAAAGTTAATTTTTGCACTGCTTCTACGGTTGCTACTTTTTTCGAGGAGTCAAAGGTTAAAAGTTTCCAAAGGATACCATTACCGAAATCTATGTAAACAGGACAAGTTGCCTCAGACCAATTGTGAAGTAGTTTGCCTCTTCCGAACCATCTGACCATATAGGTCAGTGGGGCTTCACATATTGGGGGCAAAGTAAGGCCTAGCTCAAATATTGATGAATCTGAAAATCCTCTTGAGCCGTTAACCACCCAAATCATTTTCTTGTAGAAAATTTCGCGTGATTTTCTTTCTAAAGCATCAATTGGCGAATTCTGAAATTCAAGAACAAGATCATATTCCGTTTTAACGTCGGCAATATGAATTTCACCTGTCTCAGGGTCTTTGTGAATTTGTTCTTGCCAGTCTCGTGGAAAGTGGTCCTTCCACATACGATGCCATTCGGTTTCAGACTCTGACCAAGGATCGCATGGTGGGTTGCCCTTATGTGCCCAATGCCAAATTTTCATTCGACCACATTTCGCAACCATTTCAGACCGGCAAATTGGCGAGGGGCAAATCCCTTTCAATTTAGGTTCAGCCTCTCTTCTAATTCCATTCACAATCGCGAATCTCATACTGGTAGGTTTCTTAACAGGGTGGGAGGATTAACAGACTTAAGCCGATTACCGGCCTTTAATCTGCCGTTGTCGGCAATTTACTTGTTTTTTTAGATTCATCCATTTCGTTCGGAAATAGTTTTGGGTTTTTACCGTACCTAGAATGGGGGATTTGATAGGATTTGTTGTATGGTTTTCATTCGTATTGTCACAATAGGTTTTTTGTATCGAAGTGATAAAGGTTGTCCTCCACTTTTGCCAGACATTTTTGGACAAGTTTTGACTGGTTTCTTCTACATACTTTCCGGAAACTCCTTGTTAATCTCTCGACCTTCGACTACAGGAGTCAGGGGTAATTTTCCTTTGAAAATCTCTATCCAAATTACTATATTGCCTAATTCGAAAATACCTCAATGGAGAAAAAAATATTCAAAGGAAGGGCCTTGTTTTCGGAGACGAAACGAATGCGGACGGTAACTGAAAGTGCTGACTCGGTGGAGGAACTGCGAGAAATTTTGCTTTCAAAAGGGTTTGTTGAACCTTTTGAGGTTGAGGAATTGGAACCGGAGGCACCTACGGAGAAGCAATTGAGCTACGCAAAGGATCTTGGAATCCAAATACCAAATGGGGCGACAAAGCATGATCTTTCGACTTTGATTGATCGCTCCCTTTCCAATGACAGCGAGCCAAACCCAGACCTTTTGGTCTATGCCAAGGTAATGGGGATTGATTATCCAAAGTATGTTGGAAAGAAAGCACTTTACAAACTAATTTTCGAAAACCTTGGCCTCCGTGATAAAATGGCATTTTTTGTATTTTCAGTTTATCGGTATTTGTCCGAGGATCGAGGTGCTAATTTGGGAATACATCCACATAAGGGTAAGATTTATGACTTTGTTGATAGTTTACTTCTGGAGGATAGAATCGTGAAATCGATTACAAAGTACGAAGGTGAGGACCTAAGATTTTTTGGAACTATTCGGTTCCCAGATGGTAATGAAGCCACAGGAGGGAGTACAAAAACGATCGGTTATCAGATTGTGTCCGAGTTTGTAAGTGTTACATTCAACACACCTAAAAGCAGAACTTGGCAACCAAAAAACGAATTTACGATAGGCTCCGATAGTCGCAAGCAAGCCACTAGCAAACGGCCCCCATCTGGATGTGCAATCATTTTAATGGTTGTCTTTGCAGCATGTCTAATCGATTGGGTTTCGAACAATTTGTTTTGAACGCTTTATTTACACTGGAGAAGTTAACAAGTTAAGCGTGATTTGCTCCTCACCACAATCTCAGGCGGTACGGCTTTTTGATTCGTACTTAAAATTGAATTATATTCTTTCTACGTGAATCAAAAATTCCATCTCGCCAATCTCCGAAATCAAACATTATTAGAGACCAAACTTCCCGCTCGAACTTTTTCCACGAAATCAAGTTCCGCTTACCCCAGCGGCATTTCCACCTCCAAATTTCCTTTCCCGCGTGCAAACGTGACATTCATCAAAACCAAACAATCCTTGGTCGTATTCGTCGGGGCGACGTCCTCGCCTTCCAGCAACAACACTTCACGCAGTGCAAGTTGCAATTCAGAAACCTTGTTGGCTTCCAATTCGAGCACAAGGCTCAGCGAAACATCCGAAAAACGTTGAAAATTCAGGATCGTGGCGTATTGGTCAATGATACGCGTGAGGTCAGCCATGGCCTTGAGCCGTTCTTCCGTGCAAATCGCTGTCCAGTAGTGGCGTTTCATATTTCCCTCCCGTACTGCTTCCTCGAACTCAAACCCGAACTCAGCCGCCTCCGAAACCAAATCCAAACCCCAACCGCAAAAATCGGCCCGATCGCCCACCAAATCCAGTCCCATTTTCCATTGCCTGCTTCCTCAAACTCCATCACACCTGCATCGCCCATCAAGACAAATCCGGCCCAGAATGCGGGGTGGGCGGTGAAGTCGTCGGCTTGGGCGAGGTAATCGAGTTTGGCTTGTCGCAGGGCTGCGCCCCGGCCTTGGCCCTTTGCAAGCGCGGCGTAAAAGTTGTCCATGAGCTGGGCTGCGGCTTTGTCCTCGACTTTCCAGAGGGTCGTGACCACGCTGTTGGCGCCTTGGCTGATGAAGCTGCGCCCGAGGCTCAAAACCCCTTCGCCACGCGCAACCGCACCCGTGCCCGTCTCGCAAGCGCTCAAGACGACCATGTCTGCCGGCAATTGCAGCCGCTCGATTTCCCAGGCATACAGCGGAACCGCGCCCGAATCGCTGCCAAAACTCAGACTCGAAAACGCAGATTCCATCCCCGAAAGCTTTCCGTGCAAAGCCAAATGCAAAATGCTGTAAGATGGCGCTTCGCGCAGGAAAACCTCCTTCGTCGCCGAATTCCCCAGCAAATATTGCCCGGCACAATGGTTGGCCAAGGCGGTCAATTCCCGTTGCGATTCGGGAAGTTGGCGCATGTCGTTGGCTTTTCCAGCGAATGCTTCGCCTGCCATGGGCGCCATCGCGAGGACGGCTTTGTGTTGCGGGGAGGGCAAACTCGGTTTTGGTGCAAGCAACATCGCCGCGGACCAAGCATACCGCACTTCGGTCTGCCGAATCAAATACGGAAAGGCCCCCATACCGCCATTTTGTGGTTTTCCGGGAATGGGCAAGGCCTCCAAGGGCAACAATCCCAAAACGCCGTCGGGAATACACAAAAGCCTTTTCGGTGGATTTAAACCGAAGATCGGCTTGAGCAAGGAATCGGAGAGGAGGGAACCTGTTTCTTTGAATACCGCCTCTGCACCGGCGGGATCGGTCAAAATCCAGTCCCAATTCGCGAGCGTGGATGCCAAGGTGGATGCCGATCGGGACACGGATTCGCTGCTGCACAACCGTCGAAAAATGGCGCCTTCCCCGTTGACGACCAAGGCGTAAACGGATTTTCGGCCCCAGAAATATTCAATGACCAAGAGTCTGTTCACGCTGGGCGTAGGTGATTAAGTCTGTGAGTTTGGGCTTAAAAACATCGGTTTTGGCGGATTGTAAGGAGGGAAATTGGCGGTCGAGGGCACGACGCAATTCGTCGAGACGGGTATTTTTTTCGAAGCGCTGCTTTTCATTGGCTTCGATCGCGGCCTTGTCGTTTGCTTTTTGGGCTTCGAATACCTTCAAAGAATAAAAATCAACATCGGATTGCAATTGGCGTTCAGCTTCAAAAGCTTCGGGCGGAATCCCTGCACGGCGCATGGCATCAGCAGCTTGCTGTTCCTCCTGCAAAATCAGCGACTTGTTGCGTTCAAAAAAGCCGAAAATGCGGGCTATTTGCCTTTCTGCTTCGGCTAGGGAGGTGCTGAACGAGATGGATTGCAGGGCCCATTCATTTTCCAGTGCAGCTTCCAAAACGGGCATCACGTATGCGGAAAAGAACAATTTGGAACCCTGGGCGAGCAGGTTTTGGCGTATTTGATCGCTGACTTCGAATGCGGATTCGTAGTTGTCGGCCGCCGCCTGATAGTTTCCCTTCGCAGAATATGCCGCCGCACGTGCAGCCAACAATTGAAACAAAGTCCGCGCATCGCGGCTAGTCCCACGCATCGATTCGCGGGTCAATTTTTCTTCCGAATCGAGGCCCAAAAGCAAGCGAATGCCTTCTTCGGCGGAAAGCAGGGCGTCTTCCGTAGCCCCCAAGGCCAATTTTGCTTGGCACAAATGCAACAGAACTTTTGCACGTTTGGCAGGACTGAGTCCGCCTTCTGTGCGGCTGAGGGCTTTGAGCAACCATTTTTCGGCGAGTTCCGGGAGTTGGTCGCGCAAGTCGGCAAAGCCCATATTGGCCTCTGCAATGGCGACTTGTTGTATCGGCGCATCCGGAAGCTGCAATACCTTCTGCAACACGGCCCGGGCAGAGATGTTTTTTCCCGTTTGCACGAAGGCGAGCCCCCAATTGTTGTAAAGGCTGCTGATAAGATTGGGGTCACCTTCCTGCAAAACGCCCCGTTGCGCCTTGCGAAAGCATTCGATGGCCTTTGCAAATTCATCCTTGCGCAGCCAAGCGAGCCCGAGGTTGGTCAGTGGCAATGCCGCCTCGACCTCCATGCTGTCGGCTAGATAGGCGCGATGGCTTTGCGTATAGTATTCGATGGCCTTGTCCCAATCGGCTTTGTCAAAATAGATGGCGCCGATGTTGTTGTAGGCGTAGGCGAGGTCGCCTCGAGGAAGGTCGGGAATCGTTTGGTTGATCTCCAAAGAACGCCTGCAAAAAGCCAGAGCGATTTCCAATTCGTCCCAACTTTCGTAAAGTGATCCCCGCAGCGAATAGGCTTGTGCCAAATACGATTTTCCTGCTTCCCCTGCTTTCTTGGCATGGTGGCCTGCCCGACTCCAGAACTTATTCGCAGCGAGGTCGTCTCCCATTTCGTAGCGACACATTCCAGCACCCAAACTCGCCCTGCTTTTGCTGACTTCTGATGCCGTATCGCTTTGAAGAATCTTCAAAAATAGGGAGAGAGCCTCGTCGAAATCTCCGGAAATCAACGTGTTCTCCGCATATTCCAAGCTATTTGTAGCGGTCGGGAATTGGGCATACAAGCTTCCAACCATCCCCAAAAGGATCGCCAAACCAATATGAGCGAGGTGTGAGAAACTGCGCAGCTTTAGACGAATCGATTAAGTATTTTGCCAAAAGTAATACACAGGCACCGTTGGCAGGTCGGCGTAGTCTCCACTGTAATAAAGCGTTATCGTCTGCGAATTGTCACTTCCATTGCCCAGAATAATACTGCCATTGGAACAGGTGAAGGTGAGACGGAGGTAAATCGTTTGCTGCGAATCGTAATTGGAACCTGGATCAAACGGTAACCCGAAAAAATAGCGAGGAGCATTGTTGTCCGAATTGGACAGTTGCCAGCCTTTGATCGGTTGTTGCAAGACAACCGTGCCATAGTTGGGATAATTGTCGCTGTCGGTAGAGAATTCGACCTTGATTGAAAGGTCTTGAACAGGCTCCGACGCGGGGTCGGTAAAGCCACTTCCCGTGAGGAATTCAAATTCTCCCAACAAAAAGGGATCTCCGATTCCCGTCTTGATGATGCGGATTTTGTAGGTAGGACCTGCCATAAAACTAATTTTTTTGATCTTACTGAATAATGCTCCAAGATATTCCTTTCCCGCATTTGTTCCAAACGGTGTACGCGAGCAGGCAATTTCTGCTTGATACCGTCAATCCTTGGTTGTTACCACCGTCGGCAAAGATTTTTCTTAACTTCGTGGCTGAAATCAGGGGCGAAGCAACATTTTTGCGTAGCGTGGAGCAATTGGATCAGGAAATCTTGAGCGGAATTCGCAGTGGCGAAAGCAAGGCGCTTGGGCTGTTGTACAAGCAGCATTATCCTCGCATTGCGCAGATGGTGCGTACCAACAGCGGTACCGAAGACGATGCCCGCGACTTGTTTCAAGATGCCGTGATGGTGCTGTACGGCAAGGCAAAGCAGCCTGATTTTAAACTCAGTTCCTCGTTGTTTACCTTCCTGTTTGCCGTGTCCAGAAACCTCTGGCTGAAAAAGTTACGTTCGGCAGCGCGGCAAGGGGTAACAATCGCCATGGAAGTGGAATCAATGGATGAAACCGATAAAACCGAGCAGGCGGAATGGCTTCACGAAGCGAGGATGCAGCTCTACCGGCGGAAATTCAAGGAGCTCGGCCAAGGCTGCCAAGACCTCCTGAGCATGTCGGCGGCAGGAAAAAAGATCACGGAAATCGTGGAAAAGCTGGGTCTGAGCACGGAGCTCTTTGCAAGGCAGAAGAAATTCAAATGCAAGGAGCAACTCACGCGCCTGATTCAAGGCGATGTCGCCTACAAAAGATTGTTAGACGAAAATGTTTGATCAAACCACATACGAGCGCATCGAGCGCTACCTGACAGGAGAATCCACTCCTGAGGAGGTCGCTTTGGTCGAAAAACAAGCCGCCGATGATCCCGAATTTGCAGCCTTGTTGGCCTTGCACCGCGAATTGGATGCCACCTTGGGAGACGCGGAGACGATGGCATTTGCAGCCGCCTTGGCGGAGGCGGATGCCGAGGACCGGCGGAGCAAGGCGGGGAATGAACCCAAAGGGAAAATTCGGCAGTTGAATTGGCAGCGTTGGGTGGTGGCGGCGAGCATTGCCTTGATCGCGGTCGTTGGCGGCGTGTTTTTGCTCCGCGACCGCAGCTTGAGCGGCCCGCAGGCCTTCGACCAATACTTTGAGGCCTACGACGCCCCCGCGAATTTCCGCAGTGACAGTGCGGCGATTGCTGCAACCTACGCAACGGCATTCGCGGCGTACAATGCACAGGATTGGCCCAAAGCGATCGCGACATTCGAGGAGATTGTGATGAATGACAGCAATCCGGTCACGGCGCAGTTTTATCTGGGGATCAGCCGATTGAGTGCCGGGGATGTGGACGGTGCCATTCGTGATTTGCGTATGCTAGCCGCTAGTCAACATCCCTTCACGACTCAAAGCAAATGGTACCTTGCCTTGGCTTTGCTGGAAAAGGGAGCAGATTCGGAGGCGCAAGGTTTGTTAAAGGATTTGTCCAGCGGATCGGGGAAATATGCCTCCTTGGCGAAGGATTTGCTGGAAAAGCTAGGGGAGTAGGATTAGTCATGTCGACTGAAAGCATTTGTGAGCCTCGCGAACAAATGCTGGAACGGAGACATCTGCAAGGTTGTTGTTCCTGCGCTGGTATTTAAACGCAAAGGTCGCCAAGTCCGCAGAGGAGGAAAACCGCAAAGTCGCAAAGAGCCGCAAAGTCCGCTGAGGAGAAAATTGACCCGCTCGCGAAATAGGTTCCTAGCTTCAAAGATCAAGTTGCTCTCAATTCTCAATTCTCAATTCTCAACTCTCCACTTATCACTTATCACTGATCACGTTCGATTCCGCTTGGATACCATCCGCACTCATCTGTTTGCCATGCCGCGTATGCCATTCGACAGAGCCTTTGCGGAGATGATAGCTGACCTTGGCGTCTTCGAATTGCAGCATGGCCACATCCATTTCCCAGACCATGTTGCCCGCCTTTCGTTTCACAGTTTTGCGCGCCGGTGGACGGATTTTTCCTTCGAATCTGGTTTTGTAAGCTTCGTACATCGTCGGACGGTTTTGTACAAAATCCATCCGCAGGCCGAGGGTGAGCAATCCGTTTTTGTATTCGAAGGGTTGAATGCGGCTTTCCCAAGCGAGCATGTGGGCCTCGCGGTCGAGTTGCATGTGCAGGCCCGTGATGCCCGCGCTTGCGGTCGGGTAGCGCGCATCGCCCAGCATCGCAACCTTCGCCATCGGTGGTGGTGTTGCGGTATCGTTTTTCTCCCAATCCCGGCCGCTGCCAAAGCTGCTGCGAATCCGCTGAAAGCCTTGGCCTTGAATCGCAATCCAATGCAGGCGCAGCTGATAATCCACCACCTGGTTCAAAGCTTCGCATTCGGCAGAGGAACAGGAAAATCGAATGGCCGCCTTCAAACGGAATCGGATTTTCCCCGCGAATTGTCGCGCCAAACGCTGTCGATTTCCATGTCCAACGACTGAATTTTGTCTGCTTTTGCGCCTTCGCCCGTGCGCAGGTCAAATCCGTCGAGCAGCACCTCAAAATTGGCATCAGCATCCGCATTCGTTTCAAAATTGGCTTCGTCCTCTTCCACGACGGCAATGAATTCGCCTTCTTTTCCGCTCAGACTTAAGGTCGTGATACCTTCCTGAAAATGAAGGAGATCCGATTGAATCCAAGCATAGTATTGGGTGAATTCGGCGACATCGGCACCGCTTCCAGAAGCTGCTGCATGGCCGAGGGCAACCTTGCATTCATCGGCATTGCCGGTCGCCGCGACCCAGTCACCGAGGCGATGAATGCGGTGGTTGTAACCCCAATGCTGCGAAAATCCCTGCCAAATCGGGAAACAATTTTGCTTGGTTTGGGCCTGCAATTGCAACGACAAACAAATGAAAACGAAGCCAAAAAGGCTTTTGAGTTTCGATCGTCGCGAAAGTGCAGAAGATTGCCGGTAGCATGGGAATAAACGGGACATGCACAAAGTAAGTCGCTGCGGATGATGCCCGCAAACATTCGCAGTTGAAGTGCTGGAAATCAGCATCCTATACTTTCAACAGCTTTCAAAATTTGCGGAATCAACGTTTGAGCACCAGGTAGCGATTGACGGAATTGCCGGTTTCCAATTCGAGCAAATAATAATATGTATCCTCGACCAAGGGTTGCCCATTTGCATTTGAGCCGTTCCAGTCACTTTGATAGGGCGCAAATGTGAGCAATTCGATGCCCCAACGGTTGAAGATATGGAGTTTGTTGTTGGGATATGCGGAGAGCCCTTCAAAGACCAACACGTCATTGACTTGGTCGTCGTTGGGCGAAAATCCGGTGGGAAGGTTGAGCTCCGTGAGCGTGACGGTGATGTTCACGCTGTCCTTTGTGGCAGGGCAGGGGGCATTGGTGACCTGCCAAACCATGGTCCAACTTCCAGATTGCGAGACATGAAGGGTGGTAATCGGTGATTGTGGATTGGAGATGGAAAGTCCGTTGGGCGCGCAAATCCAAAGGCCTTGGCCTGGCTGAGGGTCTGATCCGCTGAGATTTATTGGCCCCAATGCGGTCAAGGATTGATCTTGCCCGGCATTTGCAGGAAGGGCGGGTAAAACGACCGTGATCAAGACCGAATCGGAATCCACGCATCCTGCAAGGGTATCGGCCAATGAAAGGTGGAACGTTGCAGTCTGCAAAGGGAAAGTGACCGGGTTGGGCAGATTGCTTTGAAAACCGCTATTGGACTGCCAATCGGTAAGATATCCCGGCGGAATCGTTCCGCCAAGGTGTACGCTATCGCCAAAGCAAATCGTCTGGTCAAAACCCGCATCCGCAGTTGGAAACGGAATGACGGAGACATTGACTGTGTCACCGTCGGTGCATCCGAAACCATTTCGCACGACAACGGTACAGGTCATACTGTTGTTGGGAAGGAGGGAAGGTTGCGCCGCAATCGATGACCAACCCGTACCCGATGCAGACCAAAGATAATCTACGCCGACCACTGCGGGCGAACCCAATACGACCGAATCCCCTTGGCAGATTTGTTGATCGGGTCCTGCATCGGCGACGACCGTGGAATAATAGGTCCATTGACTGTCAAGGGCACTGCAACCGTTGTTGTCGACGATCGCATAGACCACCCAAGTGGTGTCAAAAAGCGTGCAGAGTGCAGGGTAAAACAGGGCAGAGCCGTTGGCTTGATCGATCAAGCTGCCGTTGCTGCCGACAAAGGTTCCAAACGGTGCGACACTGCCTGAAAGCAAAATTGCGCTTGTATCGCCAACACAATAGCTTGGATTTAAACCGGAAAAGGTCACCGATGGCAATGTGTAGACCAGGATCGAATCCGTGGCTGCCAATCTGCATCGCAAGGAATCGGAATAATCATACCGCACATGGTGTAGTCCCGGGCCCGCAACGGCCGGGTCAAAAACGGCATTTCCGCCACCAAGGTCTGAAAATGCGGGCGTGCTGAAGGTCAATGTTCCGATCGGCATCGTCGGGGCATAGGTAAATTGGAGGACCGTTCCTGCAAAGCAGGCACTATCAGGCAAACCATTGATTTTGGCCGGGTTCAAGCCTCCTGCTGCAACCCACGTGGTGTCCATGCCATTGGCACATGGACCGGAAAAAGTGCTGCGGTAAAGTGTTGTCACAATCGGACTCACCCGAATCGAATCCACGTTGGCACCCACGATCGTTTGCCAAGTCAGACCATTGTCGGTAGAAGATTCCCAAATTGCCGAGGCGTTTAATCCGACAATTTGGATGGTGACGCTGTCTCCGGAGCAGACAATTGCGCTGTCGAGATTGTGGACAGGTGCTGCGTTGGCGAATTGCTCCAATTGTGCCACAAAGCCATTGGTGCCGCCGCTGCTCGCAATGGAAACCGAATCAAAATTGACAGTTTGGTCAAATCCGCCGGTGCCCAAAATGCTGCAGTTGGTTCCCAATGCGATATCATGGATCACCGATCCACCAGGACCCGTTGCGGTAAAGGCCGAATTGGGTGTTCCAGTGCTGGAATTGAGACTTTGAACAAAAATTTCATGTCCCGGCCCCATAAATGGCATTCCGGCAAGCGAGATGGCATTTTCAAAGGACCCTGCAACCGTTACGCTGTTGGGACTCGCAACAAGTATGGCGTTGGAGACATCGATTTCTGCGCCGCCTTGGGCAACGGCCCATTGGCAAAGTCCCGTAGAACAGGAAAATTTGGAGGTCCAGAAATCCGCTCCAAGCCCAGGAGGTTGAACCGCAATGACGGGTGTTGCCCTAAATTGGATCCTGTTTTGACCTGATGAATTGCCAGTTACATAGATATCGGTTCCATCACTCGCAATGGAAGTCGGTGTTTCATCCTGATTGGCACCACCAATGTAGGAAGACCAAATCGCAAGTCCGTTTCCATCCAACTTTGTCACAAATCCATCCAACTTTCCAACGCCTCCCAGGTTCGTTCCCCCAAATGTGAACACGGCACCATCATAGGATCCCGTTACAAATACATTTCCGCCAACGTTGCAAATTGCCGATGCTTCATCCGTTCCGGATGAACCTCCACCTAACGCCCATGTCCATAAATTTGTGACTTCGTCGAAGCAAGCTACAAAAGCATCACTGAGGCCGTAGCTTGAAATCACGTTTGCGCCGAAGTTTGCGGTACCATTGTACATGCCCGACACATACATTTTATTCCCGATCCGTGTCACAGAGGTACCCTCATCGGTACTCGGTCCGCCGCCGGAGGTGAGCCAAATCGCATCGCCCGTGTTAACATCGAGCTTCGCAAGAAAAACATCGCGTTCGCCTGCAGAATAAACGATCAACGAACCCATTCCCGAAGACAAGCGCAAGGAATCCGTAAATGCGCCTGTCACATAAACCCCGCCAAGACCATCGAGGATGATCTCCTGTCCAAAATCGGTTTGATCCATTCCTCCAGCTTTTGCCCAGACAGCAACGCCCATGGGATCATATTTGACCACGAAAATATCCCGTTGTCCCGCGCCTGAGAGGACAATCCCATTACCAAAATCAGCGGTTCCTTCAAAATACCCTGTTACGTAGCTGTTGCCAGAGGCATCGACGTCAATTCCGAAGCCTGCCATCGAATTTGCACTGCCAAGCGCAGTCGCCCAATTCCAATTTTGAGCCAACAAGTTGCCTCCAACGGCAAAAAAGCCGATGACCATGATGACCAGACATCCAATTTTTCGAAACATCCGCATTCTACCCTCAAAAAGCCAACCACGACCTGCCAATGCCGCATCCCATCCTTGAAAATCAACGGTCGTTGCATTCCCAAGGAAGTTCAAACACTCAAAACAACAGATCAAAACACCCAAACATCCAACTCAATAAAACTCCTGGCGCAACCTTACATCTGTCATGTAGCAGTTGCACTGAGCAAAACCCCAATAAAAATTTGCTTGGAACATTGTCCAAGTCGCAAAAAACATACTAAAAAGGCTGGTCTAACATCCAAAAATCCGAATGCAAATAAAACAATGTTTTTGGCATACACAAGAATATTCTGCAATGCCCCTGGAATTCTTACATCTGAAAAAGCAAAAGGGCCGATCTTGCGACCAGCCCTTTTGAATATCGTTCCGTTGCTGAATGCTCAGTAACGGTAGGTGTCGGTCTTGTAAGGACCTGCGACCGGCACGTCGATGTAAGCAGCCTGTTCGGTGCTCAAGACGTCCAATTCCACGTTGATCTTGGCAAGGTGCATACGTGCGACTTTTTCGTCGAGGTGCTTTGGAAGCACATACACCTTGTTTTCGTAGTTGGCGTGGTTGTTCCAGAGTTCGATTTGAGCGAGCGTCTGATTGCAGAAGCTGTTGCTCATCACGAAGCTTGGGTGACCGGTAGCGCAACCAAGGTTCACCAAACGGCCTTCGGCCAAGATGATGATGTCCTTTTCGTTGATGGTGTAAATGTCGACCTGTGGCTTCACCGTGTCTTTGGTGTGGCCGTAGTTTTCATTCAACCATGCCATGTTGATCTCGTTGTCAAAGTGACCGATGTTACAGACAATCGCTTTGTCTTTCATCATCGGGAAGTGACGGGCATCGATCACGTTCAAGTTGCCGGTTGCCGTCACAATGATGTCAGCTTCCAACACTGCCTTGTCCATCGACTTGACTTCGAAGCCTTCCATGGCTGCTTGCAGCGCACAGATCGGGTCGATTTCGGTGACGATCACGCGGGCGCCTGCGCCACGGAGCGAGTCAGCCGAACCTTTGCCGACGTCACCGTAACCTGCGACAACGGCGACTTTACCGGCCATCATCACGTCGGTTGCACGGCGGATGGCATCCACGAGGGATTCGCGGCAGCCGTATTTGTTGTCGAATTTGGACTTGGTGACGGAGTCATTGACGTTGATGGCAGGCATCACGAGCGTACCTTTTTTCTGACGCTCATAGAGGCGGTGCACACCGGTGGTGGTTTCTTCGGAGAGACCACGGATGCCATTGACCAACTGTGGATATTGATCAAACACCATGTTGGTCAAGTCACCACCGTCGTCAAGGATCATGTTGAGCGGACGGCGGTCTTCACCGAAGAACAAGGTTTGCTCGATGCACCAATCGGCTTCGGCGAGGGTTTCGCCTTTCCAAGCGAAAACAGGGGTACCTGCAGCAGCAACAGCAGCTGCGGCGTGGTCTTGGGTCGAGAAGATGTTGCAGGAAGACCAGCGAACTTCAGCGCCAAGGGCGGTCAAAGTTTCGATGAGCACTGCGGTTTGGATGGTCATGTGCAAGCATCCTGCGATGCGAGCGCCCTTCAAAGGCTGCGAAGGGCCATATTCTTGCCTGATGGCCATGAGACCTGGCATTTCTGCCTCAGCAAGGCGAATCTCTTTGCGGCCCCATTCGGCCAGCGAAATATCTTTGACTTTGTAATCCAGCGAATTTACCATATTGACTTTCAATCTTTTTGAAATTGCGGCGCAAAGGTACCCATAAAAATTAGAAATGGGAAATGAGAAATTGACGAGCGTCGCGCTGAAAGCATTCGCAGATTAGCACGACACAAATTTCTCATTTCTCATTTCTCATTTCTCATTTCTCATTCTCAATTCTGCATTGCTTGCGCGAACCCTTCGGGTTTCTCCATTCAATAGGATTCGTCCTCCGTCGGAAATGCGCCTGACTTTACATCGGCGGTATAGGCTTCGAAGGCTGACTTCATGATGCCGTAGAGCTCTGCGTAGCGGCGCAGGAATCGGGGAGAAAATTCATTGTTGATGCCGAGCATGTCATGGGTGACGAGCACTTGTCCATCGACGCCGGGGCCTGCACCGATGCCGATCACCGGGATCGTCAGGAGTTTTGCAACGCGTTCGGCGAGATGGGCAGGGATTTTTTCGAGGATCAAGGCAAAAATGCCCACTTCTTGCAGCTTGAGGGCGTCTTTGACCAATTGTTCGGCCTCTTCTTCCTCCTGCGCGCGCACCACGTACGATCCGAATTTATAGATCGACTGCGGCGTAAGACCGAGGTGGCCCATCACCGGAATTCCTGCAGAGAGGATACGTTTGACCGAATCAATGATGAATTCTCCGCCTTCCAACTTTACACTGTGTCCGCCGGATTCCTTCATGATGCGAATGGCGCTTTCCAGAGCCACTTTGCTGTTCCCTTGATATGTGCCAAAAGGCATGTCCACGACGACAAGGGCGCGCTCAACACCGCGCACAACGGCTGCTGCGTGGTCAATCATCTGATTGAGCGTGATCGGAACGGTAGTTTCGTGGCCGTGAATCACGTTGCTTGCAGAGTCGCCGACCAACAGGACATCTACGCCGGCCTCATCCAGAATGCGCGCAAATGAATAATCATAAGCCGTGAGCATGGAAATTTTCTCCCCGCGGGCCTTCATTTCAGTAAGACGTGCGGTGGTGACCTTCTTCCGCTTTTTTTCTTCCTTGGACGACGTTGTTTCTGTTGACATGCGATTTTCGCTTTTGAATTGGCAACAAATAAACGCAAATTTTAGGAAAGGGGGGATTTCAAAGGAATCTCTCCGAATGCAATCCAAGCCGTGGGCAACTCCAACGAAGGACGTGGCTTTGCAGCAGTTAAATCAAGGAATCGACGTTGCTATCGGCAAATTGCCGGGGAATGTCCTGTCCAGCCGACTAAGTCGCATTTTGGTGGAAATAATCTCTTCAAGCTTCTCA
Source organism: Bacteroidota bacterium (assembly GCA_016718825.1). Taxonomy (NCBI): domain Bacteria; kingdom Pseudomonadati; phylum Bacteroidota; species Bacteroidota bacterium. The sequence continues at coordinate 21,326 of JADKCL010000009.1, forward strand.
AATCTCCATTACCTTTGCTCCACCAAAGTTCGAAGAATGCAGAAGAAGTTTCAATTCGCCTTGCTTGCCTTGATTTTGGCCTCCGTTTGGGGCTGCTCGACCGATTTTGAGGTCTATGCGCCTGAAAAGGAGATTCGCTCGGTTTATTGCGTTTTGAACCCGCGCTCAGACTTTCAATACGTCAGGGTCGCAAAGGCGTATCAGGTGAAAGGGGATGCCATTTCCTATGCCGGAGCGAATGATTTCTCCATGAAAAATTTGACTGTCAAGCTCAAAGCAGGCAATAAGACATGGACAGCCATTGAAGTTCCCAACTTCCCCAAGGAATCCGGAATCTTTTTACCAACCCATACCGTCTATCAATTTACCACTGACGGGACTTCGGGGCACGATACGCTCGCCTACGATACCGAATACACCCTCGAAATTGGTACGCCTGATGCAGACGACTATATCACTGGCAAAACAGTGGTTCCGCCGTTGCCAAGAATCCGGGGAGATTTGAACATTATTTATGGTTCAGGCAATCAAAAGTGTTTGCCGCGCCTGTTTTTGGACCGAGAATATTCCTTTATATGGAAAACCTTGGCCGAACCCATCAACTACGAAGTACGCGTTGGCTTCAATTTTGAGGCAAACGGCGTTCGTGACAGCGTCCTTTGGGGTCCTTCTTCGATGTTTAACAGCTCGAGTCCCAAATGCAGTTCCCAAGAATGCTCCTACAAATTCGGTGAAAAGGAACTTTTGCAAGACTTTGCGAGGTCGATGCCCGAATTGCCCAACGTCAATTACACCTACGACACGCAAGACTCCTGTGCCCCGGAGAGTCAGCTTTATCTGATGCCAAAAAGTCTTTGGTTTGAAGTCACAGCGGTCGATCAATATCTGAGCAATTACTTGATTGTCAATGATCCCGCGGTGACGGATTTGAACACCACCAAACCTGAGTACACCAATCTTTCTGGAAACATGGAAGCCATTGGTATATTCGGATCCTATACCACCGACCGTCGGTATGCGATCATGCAGGCTTGCAGCGAGTATTTGCTCGGCCTCAACAACAGGGCACAGCCCGTTGGCTGCACCTGGGACTGATTCCGGCTTGCGTCGGGAATACACTTGGGAACTTGTTTCGCCTTTGCCATCTCTGGCGAAACACTTGCATAAAAGGGTTGAATTGCTGTAATTCAGGGAGAAAGCGATGAAACTCGGCGATTGGCTTTGCTTGCTCTTGCTGGTTTTGGGAGCCTCCTGCAATCCGGAGGTAGATATCTATGCGCCTGAACGTGAGCTTTATGCAGTGTATGGCGTGCTGAATCCCAAGTCTTCACAGCAGCTGGTATCCATCACCAAGGTTTTTCAAAGTGAAGGCGATCCAGGCCTGTATGCTGCAACCAATGACTTGAGTGCGCGTGGCTTAAATGTCGAGTTGCACAGCGATTCCACGGTGCTTCGAGCCAATTTGATCGAAATTCCCGATTCGATGTCAGGGCTATTCCCCTTGACCACAGGAGTTTACCAGTTCCAAACCACAGGTGCGGATGTCCTGAAACCGGGGGAGCGTTATGACTTGCTCATTACCAAGCCCGACGAACCAGAATTCCGTATTTCGGCGCATACTGAAATTCCGACGGCTCCGATCTTGATTTCGCCGGAGGGCCCTTACTATTCTGCAATGCATCAGACATTCACCTATCCCACCATTGACTTTTCGGAGGAAGTGGGCGTGACATTTCGCCGCGGAACCGGAATCGGCTTTGAAATCAGGGTCTATGTCAAATTTTGGGATGGATCCACTGAGCGGACCGCAATGTGGGGACCAACCCCCATTTTCTTGGAACCTAAACGTTGTCAGGCTGACTTGGCCAATGGCCAAATGTGCCGCATCATTCCGAAAAGATCGGTCACCAACGCCCTGCATTCGGTATTTGCAGACTTTCAGCCTGACACGGTTTATGTGCATGACACGATAAAAGTCGCTCATGTGTTGGATCAGCTGAGCAAGAAGTCTTGGTTGGAGGTCACATGTGTGGATTCGGCGCTCACGTACTACTTGTATGCCAACAATCCATTTGGTTTTGGAACCAATATGTTGATCGACAAGCAGGAATATTCCAACATCAGTGGCGACAATATCGGCATCTTCGGCTCCATCAATACAACATTTCGCTACTTCTTTTTGGGTTCCTGTTCGAGGTGGCTAGCTGGCTTGCGCGGTGCTCAGCCGACAGGATGTGACCGATAATCTGCATTCATTTCTGCCAAATCTGCCAACTTGTCACAACCCTGACGCATTTCAGCATTGATTTTCGGCCAATGCGACAGGCTGCCACAGATGGCACTATCCTTGTTTCAGTGATTCCAAATTCAAGAAGAGAATGGCAGAGCAGCAAAATCAACAGAAGGAGTTTTTTACCGAGATCAAGAATGAATTCAAGGAGATCGGTACCAAAGTCAACAAGATGTTTGACGAACTCGTGAGAGGTAAGGATGGAGGCAAATCATTTGTGCCTGCAACCGACATCTGGGAGACCAAGGAAGAGCTCATCTTCGAATTGGATTTGCCTGGTTGCGTCAAAAGTGACTTTTTGGTTCAAGTGCGCGACAGCAGCTTGGTCATCAAGGGGCAGCGTACCCGGGTAACGGAACCCACCATGAACTTTAGTCAGCGTGAACGCGGATTTGGTGAGTTTGAACGCATTTTCCCGATTCCCGGCAACATCGACCAAGGCCGTATCAAAGCCAAGTTCGAAGGTGGCGTATTGCGGTTGACCATGCCCAAGGAAGCTGTGGAAATCGAAGCGACCCAAGTCAACGTGGATTGAGCAACAACATCAAATAACGAAATACAACATACTAGTTTTCAATTATCAAGAACTTATTTAGCACAATAGATACATGGGAAAAATAATCGGAATTGACCTTGGCACGACAAACTCAGTCGTCTCAGTCATGGAAGGAAACGAGCCTGTCGTGATCATTAACTCCGAAGGCAAACGCACCACACCCTCCGTCATCGCTTTTACCAAAGAAGGGGAGCGCATCGTAGGGGAGCAAGCTAAGCGTCAGGCACTTGCCAATGCGCGTAACACCGTACGTTCGATCAAGCGTTTCATGGGCCGCCGGTATTCGGAGGTCATTGCAGACACGAAAGAAATCTCCTATGAGGTCGTGCGTGGCAACAATGACATGGCGGTTGTGAAAATTGACGACCGTAACTTCACCCCGCAGGAAATTTCGGCGATGGTGCTTCAGAAGCTCAAGAAGTCTGCTGAAGACTATCTTGGCCACGAGGTGACCGAGGCTGTGATCACGGTGCCTGCCTACTTCAATGATGCGCAGCGCAATGCAACCAAGGAAGCTGGCGAAATCGCTGGTCTCAAGGTGCAGCGTATCATCAACGAACCGACCGCTGCAGCCTTGGCCTACGGCTTGGACAAGCAGCACAAGAACATGAAAATCGCGGTCTTTGACCTCGGTGGTGGAACCTTTGACATTTCGATCCTCGAGTTGGGCGATGGTGTCTTTGAAGTGCTCAGCACCAACGGCGATACACGCCTCGGCGGTGACGACTTTGACCAAAAGATCATCGACTGGATGGCCGACGAATTCAAAAAGACCGATGGTGTGGACCTTCGCAAGGATCCAAAAACCCTTCAGCGTCTGAAAGAAGCCGCCGAGACTGCCAAGGTTGAACTCAGCAATGCAACACAGGCACAAATCAGCTTGCCCTACATCCACATGGATGCCAACGGTGCCAAGAACTTGGACCTGACACTGACACGCTCCAAATTCGAAATGATTTGTGACAGCCTCTTCACACGTGCCATCGAGCCATGTAAAAAGGCCGTTTCGGATGCGAAAGTGAGCCTCAGCGAAATCGACGAAGTGATTTTGGTGGGCGGATCTACCCGTATCCCCAAAGTGCAGCAGATCGTGAAGGACTTCTTTGGCAAAGAGCCCAACCGTAGTGTGAACCCCGACGAAGTCGTGGCAGTCGGTGCAGCCATCCAAGGTGGCGTGCTTTCCGGCGACGTGCAGGGCATCCTCTTGTTGGACGTGACCCCGCTTTCATTGGGCATCGAGATTCAAGGCGGCATCTGCCACAAGTTGATCGAATCCAATACCACGATTCCAGCACGCAAGTCAGAAGTTTTCTCGACCGCCGCTGACAATCAGCCAAGTGTGGAAATTCACATCTTGCAGGGAGAGCGCCCGATGGCAGCCGACAACAGGACGCTGGGCAAGTTTCACTTGGACAGCATTCCACCGGCACCACGTGGGATCCCGCAGATCGAAGTCACATTTGACATCGACGCCAACGGTATCTTGAACGTGACGGCACGTGACAAAGGCACCGGCAAAGAGCAACGCATCCGTATCGAGGCAAGCACCGGGTTGAACGATGCAGAAATCGAAAAGATGCGCCAGGAGGCCAAGCTGAACGAGGCTGCCGACAATGCCCGCAAAGAGCAGGCTGAAAAACTGAACCACGCCGATTCGTTGATTTTCCAAACGGAAAAGACGATGAAGGAGCACGGCGACAAGTTGCCTGAAGACAAGAAAAGGCCGATCGAAGATGCTTTGGCCGATCTGAAGCGTGTATTTGAGGCCAAAGACCTTGCAGGCATTGAAAGTGCAACGCAGGCGCTCAACGCAGCGATGGGCAGCATTTACCAAGACCTGCAAAATGCGCAAGCTGCGCAGGGCGGTGGCGAAGGTGCGCAAGGCAATGACGGCGCCGACACGACGATCAAGGACGTGGACTTCGAAGAAGTCAAAGGAAACTAATTCCAAAAGAATTAGACGATTGAGCAAGAGCATCCACTTCACGGTGGATGCTCTTGCATTTGGTGGCTTTCGTAGCAGCACGCGTGGATTTGTCCCGCCGTGAAATCGTTTTGATTCCTGGTTTGAGCCAAGAATTTGTCGAATTGAGCGGCAGTTGAGCAACCGCCTAGACCCTAAAATCGACCGTTCGCGCTGCCAACCTGACTGTTCGGGAAGCGGGGCGTGCGATTGGTCGAATTCCCCGCCCAAACGTGCCCAAAAACGCTTGAAACGTAGGGAAAAGACATTGATCAGGGGCCGAAACATGCGTACCTTTCTGCCTTTGATTCCGCTTTGGAATGATGGACGAAAAATAGATTCATGCGATTTTCTCGAATTCTTTTTTCAGCATTCTTGATCTTGTTGTTGAGCTTGGTTGCCAAGCCAGTGAAGGCGACCCACTTGATGGGTAATGACATCACCTATACTTGCATCAATGCCTGTACGATTGAGGTACACCAGCGTGTGTACCGGGATTGTTGCAGCAGTTGTTCGCAGTGGGTGGGCCTTCAGGATTTTCAGATTGTCGGCGCAAACGGCTGCCTCGGAGCACCTACACAAATCGGCGGATGGCTACCGGGTAATAACCCAGCCCAATCCACGGGTTGGGTGGTGAGCGAGGTGACGCCGGTTTGTCCTAACACGGTGACGCAGTGCCAAGACCCGAACGGCTCGACGATCAGGGGGGTGCAAGAATACCACCGTTGGTCCCAATGGGACATTTGCGGCACAGGTTGCGCAGCTTTCACCATCGAGTGGTGGGGCCAAAACCGGAATGGTGGCATTACATCAGGCGCAGCCAATCAAGGATTGGGTTCCTTCCTCACGACGATCAACACCAACCTTGGGTCATGCAACAACTCCCCACAATTCAACAATCCTCCTGTGCCTTATATGTGTGCAGGTCAGCCATTTACCTTTAACCAAGGTGCGACGGACCCTGACGGTGACTCGCTGTCCTATTCACTTGGCCTGTGCTACACTGACCAAAACGTCCCGATTACCTACGATCCGGGCTTTTCCTTCAACAATCCGCTTGGTCCAAGCTGGAATGTGGTCATGAATCCAACTTCGGGTGACGTTTCGTTTACCCCTAATCCCGGTAACATTGAAGTTGGTGTGATGTGCGTGTATGTACAGGAATGGCGCAATGGCGTGCTGATCAATACCATTGTGCGCGACATGCAAATCAACGTCATTCCTTGTCCCAACAACGCAACTCCGATTGCGAATACGGTCACCAACGTTGTCAATGGCCAAGGTTCGGGCAATGGGCAGACGGGTATCACCGTAGGAACTTGCATCAACAACAACCTTTGTTTTGATATTCCTTTGGTGGATACCGACTTGGGGGATACTGTTACGGCTTGGTGGAACAACGCGATTCCCACAGGTCAGTTTTTCCTCCAAAACAACATCGGAATTCAAGATACCATTTCTGGCGTGAATCCCGTGGCAACGTTTTGCTGGACACCTACCTCGGCAGGTACGTTTTCCTTTCTTGTCGAAATGCGGGACAACAATTGTCCTTCTTATGGATTTTCGCAGTTCACGGTTACGATCATTGTGAGTAATCCGACGTCGTTGGCGGCGGTGCAGTCGGTGGATTGTGATACGGCAACGATTTGCGCTTTTGGTTTTAACGGAATAGCACCCTTCACTTACAATTGGAGTGGACAAGGCGGCCTTTCGGGAAACACGGCTTGCGTCACGAACATCTATCCGGGGGCTGGCACATATACCTATTCGGTAACTGTAACGGATGCCTACGGCTGTCCCTCGATCTCGACGGGAAATGTGGTGATTCCTACAGTTCCTGTCGCCAATGCTGGCCCGGATATCCTCGCATGTCAAATTTTCAGCGATTCCATTGGTGGACCCTCCACCGCGAACAACACATATATATGGACACCCACTTTTGGGTTGTCGAGTTCGACGGTGGCCAATCCATTGCTCACGCTCATCAACCCCGGTCCTACAGTGATTTCGGGGCAATATATCGTAACACAGACGAGTACAGCTACAGGCTGCTTCGACAAGGATACGATGAACATCACGATCTCCTATCCGGCACAACTCACATTCCTTCCTGACAATATCGAGTGTTACGGAACCCCGACCGGAGGTATCGACATGACGGTTACCAACGGCCTTGCGCCATTTATCTACAGTTGGACCGGGCCGAATGGGTTTACTGCCAATTCGCAGGATTTGAACAATATCTACGCGGGAACTTATGTCGTCAGCGTCACAGACTCTGCGGGATGCGTTTCCATCGACTCTGTGACGATCACGCAGCCCTTGTCACCTCTTTGGGTAGCCTTAATTGGAACCGATATTTGCTGCAACGGCGCGACAGATGGGCTGGTGGATGCTACGATCACGGGAGATTCGCCACCTTACATCTATCAATGGAGTGGGCCGCTTGGTTTTACCGCCAATACCCAAGATATCAGTGGATTGGCTGCTGGTATGTATTCCGTCACCGTTTCGGACCAGATTGGATGTGTGATATCTGATAGCATTGAAATTCATGAACCAACCCCGGTTGTCTTCAATTTCAATGTCTATGATGCCGCATGCAACGGTGATGCGTTAGGGATTATTGCAGCTGAGATCACCGGCGGCTACGGCAATTATGGCTATTCTTGGTCTCCAGGCGGGCAAACGGTAGATTCGATCACCGGATTGGTGGCCGGCGACTACATTCTCTCGGTTAGCGACACCTGTTTTGGGGATTCGCTGGTAAATATCTACTACGAAGACTTTGAAGGTCATTCTCCTTGGACACTCAACACATTTACCGGAGCCAACGGAGCGGATCGCAACCTTTGGGCCATCAACGATGGCGAAGGTGGCGAACAGCCTGGCAATTGCGGCGTGACGCTGAATGGTGACACGACCCTGCACATTGTCAAATTGTCCAATCCAAACGGTCGTGCAGAGTATGAAACGGGTGGCAACTGCGGGACAGGACCTTGTCCACAAACCAACGTCAGGGCCGAATCTCCTTTCATTTCGACGGTTGGCTATTCCGCTTTGACGCTCGAATTTGACTTCATTTCATTGGGCGATCTGCTGAATGACAACTGTTCAGTCTTGTACAATGACGGCGGCGGATGGACTGTGCTGAATCCGAGCATTAAAAGTTTGAACTGTTCTCCGGGTGTCGGACAATGGCTGCGAAGCACGGTGGTTTTGCCGGGTGCCGCAAACAATATCCCCAACCTGCAGATCGGGTTCAATTGGACCAACAACGACGACGGGGTAGGAGCGAATCCATCTGTTGCCATCAACAACGTGCGCATTTTTGCTCCAAGGATTTTCTCTCCGACTGCCTGCGTCGTCAGCGACACGGCAACGGTAGGAGAACCAACTCCGATCACCTCCAATATTGTCTCTACGAATGTCCTTTGTTTCGGCGAGAACAGCGGAGTTGCGACGGTAACTGCAAGTGGCGGCAATGGCAATTTCCACTATGCATGGTCCAATGGAGCCTTTGGCGCAACGATCAACAACTTGTTGGCTGGTCAATACGTGGTGACGGTGACCGACACGGCTTATACCCCGGCTGGTGGACCTTTGGGTTACCTGACCTGTACGCACTTTGATACCGTGGTGATTACGCAACCACCTTTGTTGGTGGCATTTGCCACCGCAACGCCAACCTCCTGCTTCCTTGGAAGCGACGGATCGGTAACCGTGAACGCCTCTGGCGGCACACCCAATTACCAATACGTTTGGAATACCACGCCGATTCAGTTCACGCAGACAGTCAACGGATTGGCGACCAATGCCTATGCAGTGACCGTCACCGACTTGAACGGCTGTGTTGCCAATGCTGCGACGGTGGTGTCGCAACCCAGTCCAGTTGCCGTCGGCATGTCCATGACCAATTCGACTTGCGGCAGCCCCAATGGTACCGCGACGGCAACGCCTTCTGGCGGAACTCCCGGCTATACCTACCAATGGGGTACCAACCCCGTGCAGACGGGCCAAACGGCCACCGGCTTGATGGCAGGTTTGGTGCAAGTCACCGTAACCGACGCCAATGGTTGCTCGAGCTTCGGCCAGATTATCGTTGGCAACGAACCACGACCAACTTTGAGCCTCGTTTCCCAACAAAATATCTTCTGCTTTGGCGGATCCAACGGTCAGGCGACAGTAGCAGCTTCCGGCGGTCGCCCACCGTATTCCTATTCTTGGAGCAACGGTCAAACTGGCGCAACGGGAACTGGCTTCCCAGCAGGAACTGCCTATGCATTCGTCACGGACTTCTACGGATGTCGTGATACGCTCGCGATTCTTTTCACCGAACCGACCGCAGTTGGCGGAACGGTGGTGGTACAGGACATGGGTTGTAACTCGACCGTGCCCGATGGTACCATCGGCATCCTGCCAACCGGTGGTACACCAGGCTATTTCTATCTCTGGTCGACTGCGCCTGCGCAAACGACACAAATGGCAACAGGCGTCGCGCCAGGCATTTATTTCGTAACCGTGACCGATGCCAACGGATGTACCTTCGTCACAAGCGATACGGTTCGTCAGACGCCAAGTCCACAGATTTCGATGGGACCCACCGCGCAATTCTGTGAAGGAGATGGCGGGGCGATCATTTTCGCCAATGCTTCCGGAACCGGTGCACCTTATTACTACAACTGGTGGTGCGATTCGACCAATACCTTCTGCGGCATTGACTCGATTTACGACAATGATCCGCTCGTCAATCCTGATACAAGTACTTGGTACTATTGTTATGTGACCGATTTGAATGGCTGCTTGAGCAACATTGACTCGATATTTGTCACAGTACTGCCCAAGCCGATTGTCGATGCCGGGATAGATCAGGTGATTTGCGGAGACAGCGCACCTTGTGTGGTGCTTTCGCCGACCATCACAGGTGCAGGTGGCCCCTATACATTCAATTGGTCACCCGGAAACAGCCTGAACGACTCCACGATCATGAATCCTTGTGCCCGACCGGACACGACCACGATCTATACGTTGCAAGTCACCGCCGGCAATGGCTGTACGAGTGAAGTCACGACGACCGATACGCTGAGTTCGGTGATTGTCGTGGTGGCGCCGATTCCGATTGCGGAGGCGGGGCCTGACCGAGACATTTGTTTTGGCGATACGACACAATTGCAGGGCTTTGGCACAGGCGCGGGTCCAGCCTATGAGTTCCAATGGACGCCTTCGCAGGGACTGAGCGACACGACGATAGCGGCGCCTTGGGCGTTCCCGCCACTCACGACGGACTTCACTTTGGTGGTTTGGAGCAATGGTTGTCCAAGTTATGCCGATACGGTTCAGGTGCGTGTGCATACGATTCCGACCGTAGAAGCTGGCTGGGACCGTGAGATTTGCCTTGGCGATACCGCGATCATGGATGCCATGGCAGCTGGCGATTCGACGGCAACTTACACTTTCCAATGGTCACCTCCGACCGGAATCGTAGGACCAACCGGGGTGGAAGACGCTTGGGCAAGCCCGGATTCTTCGACGACCTACTACGTCGTCGCTACGACCAATTGGGGTTGTGAAAGTGTTCCTGACTCCATGACAGTCTATGTCAAACCCACGCCGATTGCTGATGCTGGGCCCAACATTACCATTTGCGAATCCGATAGCGTGCTATTGCAGGGTAGTTATTTCTACACGACAACGGATTCGGCTCCAAGTCCCTCGCAGGTCTATTTCTCATGGATCCCTGCTGATTCGATGAATGACTCGACGTTGATTCAGCCATTGGTTTGGCCGACGACTTCTACCGTCTATCATTTGCAAGTGCGTTACAATACCTGCGCCACGGAGGATTCGATGATCGTGACCGTGATTCCGGACATTTCCTTGACCTACGAGGCAGATACCACTATCATTTGCGACCGCGATTCAATCCAATTGCATGCAGCCGGTGGATTGGGTGGCGCGGTTTTCCAATGGACGCCGCCGCATGGATTGAGCGATCCAAGCAGCCCAAATCCGATGGCTTCGCCGGATACCACCACGACCTATCATTTGGTTGCGACGGAAGGTGGATGCTCGGATGAAGGTGAAATCACGATCCAAGTGATTCCAAGTCCGACAGCGGCTTACCTGAGCTCTCTGCCGGAAGGTTGTCCTCCCTTTGAGGTGCATTTCACGCAGACGGCTGAAAACACGATCAATTTCATCTGGAACTTTGGGGATGGCAGCACAAGTGTGTCGAATGAGGATTTCCCGATTCACACTTATACCACTCCGGGAACTTATGTCGTGACGATGATCGCCGAAAACTACGGTGCTTGCGCGGACACTGCCCAAACGGTGACCGTGACCGTATTCGACACAGCATTGGTGGATTTTAGCTCCAATCCGACCTATCCTGTGGAATTGTTCTTGCCCAATACGACGGTGGAATTCACCAATTTGACCATTGGCGCGACGGAATACACGTGGGACTTCGGAGATGGATTCGTCAATACCGAATTGAATCCGGCGCACTTGTACAATCAGCCAGGTGAATATTTCGTAACGCTTTATGCTACGAATGCATTGGGTTGCCACAGTCAGATTACGAAAGGCCCTTATGTTGTGGTGCCGACAGATTTGTTCATCCCCAATGTATTCAGCCCGAATGCCGACGGTATCAACGATTTGTTCTTGGTGAATTACACTGGTTCGCAGCCGTTTACGATGCAGATCATGGACCGTTGGGGCGTCAAGCTCTATGCGGGCAACAACAAGGTGATCGGCTGGGACGGAACGAATGACAAAGGCGAAGACGTCGTCGACGGCGTGTATTTTTACTACGTCAAAATTGGCGGAAAGGAATACACCGGTCCCGTGACCTTGGTGCGCTAAGGTTATTTCCTGAATGCTGCGTCGCCTCCGATCTTGATGATGGGAGGCGACGCCGTTTTTGGGGAGCTATTCTGAACCCAATGCGGCGATCGAATGGTTTTATCAACGCCCCAGCAGCCATTTGCCGAACAAATTCCCTCGAATGCTGTTGATAGAAGCGAAACATCAAGAAAAATGGCTTCAGGAAAAACAGTTGTGATCACCGGTGCAAACTCCGGAATTGGCTTGGCATCCGCGCAAATTTTGGCTGGCAAGGGCTGGAATGTTGATTACGATCTGCCGCAATCCGCAAAGCGGAAAGGCATTGGAAGATGATCTTTGCAGACAATTTCCCAATATCACGGCCAAAAATTTCGTTGCTGATCTTTCTGATTTCCAGTCGATCCAGTCTGTCGCCCAATTGATTCTGGAGCAATTTCCCGCCATTGATGTGCTGCTCAACAATGCCGGTTTCTATCCCGACAAGATCGAATACGTTAATGGCATCGAGAAAACCCTTTATGCTTCGCATTTGGGGCATTTTCTATTGACCAAACTGTTGCTCCCAGCGTTGGGAAAGGTCGCCGAGGCGAGGATCATCAACGTTTCTTCAGCGGTGCATCCGATGGGTAGGGTGGAACGGTTTTTCAAGCAGAATGAAGGCATGACCTCGATCAAAGCCTATGCCGATGCGAAACTGGCCAATATTCTTTTTTCCATGGGTCTCAGCAAACGATTGCCCGCAGGAATTACCACATATTCGCTTCACCCAGGCGTGGTGCATACCGGTTTTGCACGTACCACCAGCGGTTTTATGGGAACAATGGTCAGGTTGTTTGGCAGGTTTTTGATGACGCCCGAAAAAGGTGCAGCCACCAGCGTTTTCTTGACGACGGCCAACATTGCCTTGATCAAATCCGATTCGGGGAAATACTTTGACAAGAAAAAAGTAGCGGCGACGCGCAACAAAGACATCACGCAAGAAAATGCAGAATGGCTTTGGACCAAAACCGAGGAACTCATGTCCAAGCTCGTGTGAGCTTTTATTGCTCGCTCAACCAAATTTCAACGCGGTGCACATCCTTGCTGGAGGAATGCCCGACCGGTGTCATAAAAATTTGGCTGGGTCGCGCACCTGCTTGCACGAGCGCGAGGTGGATCGCGTCGAATCGCTGATTGCGAACGTCTTGTGGATCACCTTCGGGAAAATACAGCGCCAATTTCCTGGATCGGTTTTCAGCCAGCTTTTTTCCGTATTCCTGCACCTTGACTTTATCCGAAGGTGAAAGTTCGAATTCCAAGCCTTCAAATAGGATCAAGTCCAAATCTAAAAACCGGGGACCTTCCTCTTCTGGATCACGAGGCTGATAGTTGTCGGATAGCTCCAAGATCTCAGGCTCATTTTCTGATTTGTCGATTTTCGCAGAATCTGCTTGTTGGATCTCGGGCTGCTCCTCCTTGGGCAATTCCGCTGGCGGATTGGCGCGTGCGATGCTGTCTCGGATATGCTCTTTGACGCGGGAAATGCTGTCCTGCACCAATTTGTCGCGCAACATTTTGATTTCTGCGACCATCCGGAGGCTGTCTTCCACGACTTTGACGCGGGCCAAACTGTCTTCACGCCGCTGCGCGGCAATCAGCTGACGACGTAGCTCATGCTTGGATTGCTCCAGACTTTTCAGCGAATTGCCTTCCAGCAAAACCGCCGAGTCAACCGTGCCGTCACCCGCATCGGCAATGGACATCTGAAAGTGATAAATCTGCTTGGGTTGGATGCGGCAGCCAACTGAAAAGACCTTGGACATGCCGTCAAACGAAAAATTGTTCAGTACATCCTGATTCAGCCCGGCTTTGACCTGCTCGTTGATTTTTCCAACCAAGTTAAAGGGATTGTTGTCAACGTAAAATTGGCGATTTTGATTGGGATTGATTGAATTGACCGTGATCGGTTGCGTCGTTCCGGGCAAAACCGCGAAGTTTTTTCCTGCGGGCATGCCGGGACCAGTAATCACAATGGCAAAAGCATCGTTGAAGGTGGAGCCGACGTAGTCGTGGTATTCTTCGCTGGCAAAGAGGAAGTTGAAGGCAAGACTGTCTTTGTCGGCCATAAAATCAAAGTCCAGAACGGCAGCATCAAAGGTGCGGCCCCCTGCAAGCGCGTAAAGATTCTTGTCGCCGGTGGATCCGTTGACGGTTGACGTTTTGGGGTTGGTATTGGCAGCAGCCATATCGCTTGCCTTTCCCGTGCTCATCACAATTCCTGAGGCAAAAATCTTCTTGGCATCGGGGTAGGCAAATTCACCCAAAGCGGCCGGCATTCCTGCGTAGCGTACATTTTTGATCACGACCCCTTTTCCGGGCACGATTTCCTTGATCATCTCTTCGGGTGTGCGGTCTTGGCGCACCGTCAATTGGGCAACAATGCCAGACTGAACGGCAACATTCGCCAAGACGAACAAAACGAAGCTTTTCAGGAAACCGGTTGGGGTCATTCCACGATCAATTTTTGAGTAAAGTTGCCCTTTTCATTCTCGAAGCGGAGCAAGTACGCACCCGCGGACAGACCATTCAGCGACATTTCGGTGAGCAGGCTGCCTTTGGGCATGGTCGTTGTACGCAACAATTGGCCTTGAAGGTTCCAAATTCCTACCGTGGTGGTTTTGCGCATGGAATTTGGCAGTTGAATCCAGACACTTTCATTGGCGGGTTGTGGCCAAACCTTGATGCCGCCTACCGTTGCAGCTTCATCGACAGCGGTGATGAAACTCGAACCTTTGAGGTACACGGTGCGCGTGGGTGCATTGGGATCGTCCGTCGAAAATGTCAACGTCGCGAGGTAATTTTGATTGGCGACGGTAGGAGCGAAGCGGAGTTGAATTTCTGCCAAACTGTCGGCTGCGATGGCAAATGTCGTTGCGCCAGTGAAGGTAAATGCAGGATCGCTCAAGGTCAAGCTGCTCAGATTCAGTGTGCTCAGACCTTGATTGGCTACCGCATAAAACCCGTCCAACGTATTACCCGTGGGAATGGTACCGAAGTCCAGCGTGTCGCCGATCCAATCTGCAACGGGATCCTGGTTGCCGTTGTCCACGGTACAGAGGCTGGCGATGCGGTCCAAAAACTCGGGGTGATCCACAAACGGGTTACGATTGTGCTGAAATGCGAAAACGTCATCGTTCCGTTTTTTGTCAACACTGTCGGGTAGATACGTCGCATTCCAAGCCCTCAAAACGGGTTCCATGTTGCAGATAAAGCTCTGGTAGTCTTGATATCGGAAGTAGAAATAGAGCAAAGCACGAATCGAGGCACCCTTTTGGGTATCCCGGGGCTCAAATGTTGTCGAATTCGATTTTGATCCGCCCTGGGTCCAGCTTGGATTTGCTACGACGCCAAAGGGTTTGTTGGCACGCTCCGAATTGGATGTTGCCGTCGTCACAAACAAGTGATGTAAATCACTCAATTCGGGGAGATTTGAGCTGAATAGCGATTGCGGCATTGTATGCTCGGTGTTCAAATCAAAGGTTGTTTGAGCATCTGTGCGGCTCGTATAGCCCGCTGCGATGAAACCGGTATACACGCATTCCAAGGTGTTTGCAGTGGTTCCTTGTCCATTAACGCGCTGATTATCAATCACCATGTACATTTGGTCGCGAGATTGGTTGTATGTGTGACTGACGAAACCGGTTGTCACCGTTGTCTTAAGAGCGACTTTCAGATCTTCATTCCAGAGGTTTTGGGTGGCGTCGTAATAGGTATTGGTATATTTCCCAATCGCGAATACCCTCACATTGGGCACCTCAGGATGGCTCGAACTTTTTACCAGCATCCAGTCGGCATAGTTGATGTTGTGGTGCGGGTCGCAGCTGATGGTCAGCGTTCTGCTCCCGTTGGGCGCGATCACAAAGGACGTGTCCAGAAGCGAAAATGCATCTGTATGAAAGAAATCAATGTCTTCGACGACCAAATCCGTCGCTGAATTGTTGTTCAAGGTCACCGTCGTCGTGCTCGGCACGCCTTGGAAGACCGTTGAAAAATTGGCAACAGCAGGAGAAAAGGAAATTTGTCCGGCAACAAAACCAGCCCAGCAGCAAAAGCAGGTGATAAAAAGAGTCCTTAGCTTCATCGTGCGAAGGTAGGGAAAAAACAGAAGGAATTCGGCTTTGCAAGGTCAAGGAGGCAATTTGGAATCATTCCAAAACCTCAAACTTGCCCACGAAGTCCTCTTTGTCGAGCGATTCTACCCGGAAAAGGTACACGCCCGGGACAATCCGGTCACCCCACAGGTCAATCATGTTCCATTCCAAGCCGCCATCGCCATCGGTTTCTTCCAGGGTGATGATTTTCTTGCCACTCGCTGCATACACATGCACGGTCGCCGCCTGTGTCAAATTTGCAAACCGGATTCCATCAAATTGTTCGTGGCGGCGGTAAGGATTGGGATAGACATAAGCCGTTTGCAAGTCCGCCTGAAATTCGGAAAAGGTAGCTACGTTTCCGGATTTTTGCTTCATCGGCGAACCGTTTTGCGCCTCACCTCCGAGCAAGGTCACGGATACCGGATACCCCAAAGCCCCGAAAGCAGCACCCGATACGGTTACCAAGATCGTCATCACGTCTCCGTCCTTGAATTCAACGGCTTCCACCTTGCCCTGCGGCGCCATTCGGTACAATCCGGGGTCCAAAACCGAGGTTGTCATCGGAAAATTGAAGTGGATCTCTACCTGATTTTCGGATGAAATGGACCAATGGGTGAAGAATGCGAAGTCAGAAGTATCGGGAAAGTATTGGAATTGGGCAGTGTCAAACATGGAATCCAGCGGCGCGCGATCGGCATCCAAAAATTCGGATGCGATGGTCAAGGTGTTGGTTCCTTCTGCGAAGGGCTGTGCAAATCCGAGCAAAACTTGATGGTTGCGGTCGCCCGAAGAAGTCAGCGTGGCGCAGACAATGCTGTCATTGACGCGGAAATACTGGGCAGCCTCGGGGGCACTGAGAATCGGAACCGAAAAATAGGCCATGGCCTGTTGCGGTCCGGTGGCGACCACCGAGTCCAAGCGCCCTGGCGCATGGGGCTGCAGCACAATCGGATAGGAAAACGGACTGTATACCGGATTCAATCCACCATTTTTGCTTTCCAACACATATAAATAAGGTGTGCCGGCGATCAATCCGACCGAATCCAAGTATTCTGTGGCATTTGTGCTGTCGATCAAGTTGATCAAGATGCTACCGTTTCCAAGGATCGGCCCGCGCCAAATCCGGTAGGCCGTGGCATTTGCCGAACCCGACCATTGCAGAAAATCCTTGGAGGCATTGACAACTTGGCCATCAAAGTAAGCCGGCGGTTGCGGCCCTTGATAATTCACGTCCTTTTCCCAAAAAATCGCCTTGTCACCCCGTCCAATGGCCACTTCGTTCACGCCATTCGCATTAAAATCGCCGATCACGTGGTGGGTGGCAATGTCCCCGTAGTGGAACCATTGCATGCCGTAATTCCCGCCATCGAAATCGAGCACATAAGTCCTTGGAAATGTGGTGAAAACCAATTCGTCAGCTGCATCTTGGTCCAAGTTGCCAGCCGTCGCGGCATTGTATTCCTCGGTGTCAATGTCAAACAGAAAATCCTCCCAAACGACGGCAAATTGATTGTTGCCGGAGGATTTCAGGATGCGCAACCACCAATACAGCGGCTCATATTCGAAGTCTTCTTCATTCCGATTCAACGAAGTATGCACCGCCACAAAAATCTCTTTCACGCCATCCCCGTCGAAGTCGCCTGCTGTCAGGTAAGTGCCTGATTTTGTAAGGTCTGTCGTGTCGAGAAACACCCGGGAATACCCACTGCCATTGTATTCGTAGTCGAGCAAATCCCCGTCAAAATCCCCGAATACGATTTCTTTTTGCCCGTCGCCGTCAAAATCTTCCACCAAAACGCGGGGCGAAACCGATCCGGTATAGTCGGGACTGTCATCGGGCAAGGAGGCACCGACGCTAAAGCTCGCTCCATTCGGCACAAGAACCCTGTAGTTGCGGAAGTCCTTGGCAAGAACTTCGGTTGCGCCATCCGCATCGGCGTCGGCAAATCTCGCGGCATAAAGTCCTTGATTCAAAAAGCTGTTTTTAATGATGCTCGGGTAGGCGTTGAGTGTCGGCTGCTCCACAATGTAAAGCGAGTCGTTCACCGAGCAGAGCAATTCCTGAAGTCCATCGTTGTCGGCGTCAGCTACGTCCTTGGGAATCAGTACACTTTTGAAATTGAGCGAATCGGCAGCCGTAAATTGCACGGCATTGTATTCGTAGAATTTCGCCTTTCCAAATCCCAAATTGTCGTTGTATTCGCTGAGGGCCACCTCTTTGAGTCCGTCGCCGTCAAAATCGTAGGTCGCGTTCACATAATAACCCATCGGCAACGAATAGGTCAGCGTGTCATAACCTGTCATTGGAATGAATTCGGGTTGGAAGATAAACGTATCCACCGCCGTCTGCGCAACGAGTCCCGCTTCATTTTCAGCGCGCAAATAATATTGGTAGGTGCCCTGTTGCAGCACGTCGATGCCCAAAAGGAAGCTCCCGTGACGTGTCACGCGGTCATTCACCTGCGCCCGGAAATTCGATTCGCCCAAAGCCCTGAAATACAAAGTCGTTTTGCTGCGGTCATCTGCACGGTAAATCCATAGCATTTTCCGTTGCTCATTGTCCCAAGCGTGCACCACTTTGCGCAGGTCGATGGTCGGCGGCGTGCGGTCAATCACAAATCGAATGCGGTCTTCGGCCGTGGTGCCATTCGTTTTTGCCATTCGAAGGCGCAAAGTGTATTCGCCCGAGGCCAATCCCGCGATGTTCCAGTTTACAACCGTATCCCGAAACACCTGTTGCGTCTGATTGCCAAGGATTTCGACCCAGTCGTTGTTGCCTTCGATGCCAGATTCATAGTCGATCGTAAACCCGCTGAACTGCGGGTCCAAGGCGGTGATGACAATTGGAACGTTGTTGCTAGCCGATCCTTGGTCATTTTCTGGCGAAAGAATCTGCACTTCGGATGCCCCCACGACCCGCATTGCCTTGGCAATGTTCAGGCGTCCAGCTCCTGTAAAATGGTCCCATCCAATGTCGCTGATGTCATCGGTGCTGCTCGTGAGGATTCCTCTGATTTGCTGTGGACTGCATTCACCACGTTGCGAAAACAACAAGGCCACGGCAGCAGAAACCATCGGAGCCGATGTGCTTGTGCCACTGAAAAAGTCGAAATCTTCTTCGTTGGTGGTATCGCGAATCATCGGCGCAAGAATGCCGCTTCCTGGTGCACAGAGACTTACGGCATGTCCGTAGCTGCTCAGCGGCCACATGATTTCCGTGTTTCCGCCAAACGCAACAGCGGAGGCACTTACGGAAATGACTTCGTCAAAATTGCTCGGATAATGCAAATTGTCGCCTGTTCCATTGCCCGCACTTGCGATCATCACGACGCCTTTTTCCTCTGCGTAGCGAATTGCATCATGCATCATCTGCGACGGATAAATGTCCCCGAAGCTGAAATTGAGGATTTTGATGCCGTTGTCTGCCGCATACACGATGGCGCGCGCAATGTCGTCGTCTTCGCCGGAACCGGAGGCGCTAAATGCTCGCAAGACCTTGAGTCTGCAACCTGGCGCAATTCCTGCCCCTCCATAGTTGTTGTCTGCCCGGGCACCCACAATTCCTGCAACCAAGGTTCCGTGGTTGTTGTCGTCCTGCGGATTGGCGTCCTCAAACAGGTAATCCCCGCCAAAAGGGCTCCTCGGCTGATCGGTAAAATCCCAGCCGACCACATCGTCGGTGTAGCCGTTGTTGTCTTGGTCGATGCCGTCAAAATCGCCGCTGATGCCACTGACGAACACTGAATCCGGCCACGGATCGAATTTTCCGTTGCCGTTGGTGTCTTCGCTTGCCTTGACCGCGACCTGCCCTTCAAATTCGGGATGGCCAAAATCGAGGCCGGTGTCGAGAATGCCAACCACCACGGTGGCATCACCACGGGTGCTGTCCCAAGCTGCAAAGGTCTGGATATAAGAGTGATACCACTGATCAGCGACTTTGGGATCATTGGGGGCGTCGACGGGACGGTAGCTGTGAACGGCGGTGCTGCGGTTTTCTTCGACCCATTCAAATTGGCCGGTTGCGCGCAGGTCGGCGATCTTCGATTGAAGATCTGAATTTGGAAAACGGACGGTGTAAATTTGGTCGGCAGGGGTGGAGCGGCCGTTGGGTGCAGGTTGATGGAGTCTTTGGATATCGGAATAATTGGCGAAATGGTCCATTCCCGGCATTTGGAGGCGTTTGGCAGGGGCAATGTCGCCGGCGTTCCATTCCAGAAAAGCTTCGGAGTTGGTTCTGGGTTTGACTTTGAGGTTGATTTCGATTTGTGTGTAGGCGTGGGTGGTGAAGATGAGCCACGAAGACACAAAGACACAAAGGTACATCGGCCAACAAGTCACCAAGGCACCATGTTTGATGACACAAGCCTTCACCAAGCTTTCTTTGTGTCTTGGTGCCTTGGTGGCCAAAAAAAAGCGGTCTAGTGAGCGAGTACCACTTCATCGGCTTCGATCATCATTTCTCCATTGGCATCGAGCTCGGCAAGGCGGAAAGTGCGTATTTCATTGACCAACAGCGGGTCATAAGGCGTTATCACCTTGATATAGTTGTCGGTGAAGCCATGGAGATGACCCTCGCTGACTTCCTCTTCAAACAAAATGGGGCGGTTTTGCCCTTCGAATTGACTGTAAAAGTGGCGGCGTTTTTTTTCGCTGAGGCTACGCAGTTGCGTCGTGCGCTCGTTGCGGATGTGCTGCTGCACGGGATCGGGCAAGGTCAGCGCATGCGTGTTGGGGCGTTCGCTGTAGGTGAAAACGTGCAGGTAACTCACGTCGAGCGCATTCAGGAAATTGTAGGTGTCCAAAAAGTGCGCGTCGCTTTCGCCGGGATGGCCTGTGATCACATCGACCCCGATACAAGCATGCGGCATCAGCTGTTTGATCAGCGCCACACGGTCTGAATAGACTTCGCGCTTGTAGCGGCGGCGCATGTTTTTGAGCATTTCATCGTTGCCGCTTTGCAAAGGCACGTGGAAATGCGGCATAAATCGTTTGCTTTTTGCGACGAATTCAATGATCTCGTTGGTGAGCAGGTTGGGTTCAATGCTGCTGATGCGGAAGCGGTCGATGCCGTCCACTTCGTCGAGTGCGCGCACAACATCAATGAATTTCTCTGGTTGGTCGGTGCCGTAGTCGCCGATGTTCACGCCGGTAAGCACCACTTCGCGTACGCCTTCGCGGGCAAGCGCCTCGGCGTTGGCGATAATATTTCGCAATTCGTCACTGCGACTCTTGCCGCGGGCAAGCGGAATCGTGCAAAAGCTGCATTTGTAATCGCAACCGTCCTGAATTTTGAGGAAGCTGCGCGTTCTTTCGCCCTGCGAATAGGCCGAAACGAAGGAGGTTGCCTCCTTGATTTCGCTGGCGATGGCCTTCCCGCAAGCAGATTTGACAAAGTCATCCACAACCTCAAACAGCCGGAACTTCTCAGCAGCACCCAAAACGAGATCGACTCCGGGAATGCTTGCGATTTCCTGCGGCTTGAGCTGCGCATAGCAGCCCACGATCACGATATAGGCATCCGGATTGGACTTCAGGGCCTGCCGTACCACCTTGCGACATTTTTTGTCGGCGTTATCGGTGACCGAGCAGGTGTTGATGACATAAACGTCGGCGGGATCATGAAACGGCACACGGGCATAGCCGTGATCGTCAAATTGCCGACCGATCGCCGAAGTTTCGGAGAAATTGAGCTTGCAGCCCAGCGTGTAGAGGCCTACCTTTTTCATTGAAGGAACAAAGATAGGAGTTTTTGGGCAGTGGAGCCTTCGAAGGATGTCTCAAATCCAAGGTAGCACAACGGGGGGCTGTCAGCGCCTTGCGAAAGCGTGATCAAAGGTGAATTGGGGCACAATTGCAACCAAGGAGCCGTCTTCGCGGTAAAGTTCAAATGTGACCATGGCAGGATCATTGTTGTATTCAATGCTGGAATGGACCTGCAATTGGTCGCGCTCGAGGGCGCCATTCGGTAGAAACAGCGATTTGATGGCGTTGGCACGTGCAATTTGGAGCAATTGGCGATCTTCCTTGCCGACGAATTCAGCTTTTTGTGTGCGGATTCTCACGAGCAATACCGTGATGGTCGTGTCTTCAAAGCGTGAAATCAATTCGCTGGCAATCATCGTCGCCCATTCTGGACTGTCAAAATCAGCTTTTCCGGCTTCAAATTTCAGTTGCATAGCAGAAACGGGCACGTCGGAAAGTTGTCCGTAGCTGAAATTTCGCGTTCCTAGGACAAAAAAGGCGACGAGGAAAAGGAGGTGGACTGTTTTAGTCAACAGGCTTTGGGGCGGGGCAATATTCGCGGTGCCCACGCGCTGGCGTTGGAGGTGCTTTTTCATAAAATATCGGTGTTAGAAGTTCTTTGCTGCAAGGACAAGGGGGCATTTGAAGGGTTGCATCGTGTGTCATTTATTTTTTTATCGGCTGCTCGCTGTATATTCGCCCCATGACAGGGACTGAAAGATGGGCGCGCCCCATGGCCTTGATCGAGAAATGGGAACCCTTTGCCCCGGGCTTGATGGCCCTGATCGTCGGGATTTTCTATTTTCTCACGATGTCACCGACCATCGGGCATACCGATTCCGGTGAACTTGACGCTGTCGCCTACACGTTTGGTGTCGCGCATCCGACTGGATATCCGTTGTTTACCTTGTTGGGTTGGCTTTTTACCCGCCTTCCACTCGGCACCGTCGCTTGGCGGATGAACCTGATGTGTTTGCTTTTCGTCGTGGGAAGCGCTTGGGTTTGGGCCAAATTTCTGCGCGAATTTTTCATTTTGATGCGGACGAGCGTCAAAAAAGGGGACAGCAGTTATGCCTTGCGCATCAAAGTCGCCAATCTCGCTGGTACGATCGTGGGTACCCTGATGCTTTGCTTTGGACGCACTTGGTGGATGCAAAGCACGAGTTCGGAGGTGTATTCTTTACAATGTCTCCTTTTGGCGTTGATGCTGTGGACCTTGTTAAAGGCTTGGCATTCGAAGGAAAAGGTCTTCAAAGCGTGGGCAATTTTTGCGGTTGTCTTGGCACTTTGTTTTACCAATCACTTGACCTCCATTGTCTTGCTTCCCGGAACGCTGTATTTGTTTTTTGCGCGATTCGGGTTCAAGGGCGCCGCTTTCAAACAAGGATTTGGCCTCGTCGGCATTGGGCTTGGTGTATTGGTCGTCTTTTATGGTATGCTGATGTTCGTTGCATCTTCGCATCCAGCCTACAACTGGGGAAATCCGGAAGATTGGCCGAGGCTTTGGCACCACATCAGGGGAAAACAGTTTAGTGTGTTCATGTTCAATGGCCCCAAGGCCTTTGGCGAAAATTTTGTTGCCTACCTCAACCGCCTGCCCAATGAGTTTGGATGGGATTTGATTTGGCCCAAAATTCCGATTTGGATCGGTTTGGGCGCCATGGTTTTCCAAGGAATGACCTACGCCTTGCAACGCCGCCGCGAATGGGCGATTTTTTTTGGTGTGGGCTTCCTCTCGAATGTCTTTTGGGCAGCCAATTATTCCATCAAAGACCCCGAACCTTATTTTCTGTTCAGTTTCATGACGATTGCCTTTTTGGGTGCGATGCTCCTGCGTTGGTCCTGGATCGGAATGAAAAAAGTGGCTCCATTTCTTTCAGGAGCCTTTTTGATTGTCATCGGATTTCAAGTATTCTGGAATTTCGGGGTGACGAATCAGCGGGGGGCCTATCAGTATGAGGACTATGCGCGGGCGACTTTGTCAAGCGTTCCCAAGGATGCCATCATCATCAGCAAGGCTTGGGATGTTTTGGTTGGGCCTGCGAGTTATTTGCAAGGCTGCGAAGGATTCCGCACAGATGTTACAGTCGTCGATTATTCCTTGTTGCACGACCGCCATTGGTACGCAGCTCAGTTGAAGGCGCAAGATCCAGCATTGGCGAATGCCCTCGGTTCGCGGTTAACCGATTGGGAAAAAGCTGTTTACGATTTTGACATCAAGGGCAAGGTGAACCCCGCGGTGCTTTCTCCCCGTTTTGATGCGGTTTATTCCGGAATTCTTGCCCAAGTCCAAACGCGACCTGTTTTTCTTGCCCCTGACATTTTGAATGCGATTAGTTCGGGTGAAATAGCCCCTCCGCCTGCTGGATTGGCCCCATTGCCCGATCGCTATTTGGTGCGGTTGATGCCTGCCGAGGCGCTCACGACTTATGTTCCGATCGCAGCCGCCAGCAATCCGATTCGCTTTGCAGGCGATGAAGACGAGTACGAACACAGCTTGCTCAAGAATTTGTTGGCTCAGTCGCTGAGTTTCCGGGCAAAGTACGAGCAGCAGCAAGGACACCAACAAGAGGCCGATGCCTTGAACGCAGAAGTGAAAGCTTTGAATGTGAAGCCTATCAAGCCTAGGAAATAAGTGCAAAAAAGAAATTGGGGAACACAAAAAGCTGCATTCCCCAATTCCACCACTTTGGCCCGAAGACCCAATTACATCAAAACAATACGCACGACTTTTGCCTCATCCGGAATGTCGGTCAGCGCGTAGTTGTGTTTGGCAGGATCGTAGATGCCTTCTTGCGGGAAATGGAAAATCATTTTGCCAGTCTGATAGGGCACGATGACTTCAAAAATACCGCGTTCGGTGAAGGGAATCACGTAGGCGTCCTTGATGGCTGCTTTGAGTTCCTTGCCCGAACTGCCGACACGCAAACCTGAAACGTGGTGGTAACGACCCGATTCGATCCGAATTCGGCCTAAAAGGTGCTCGTTGTTAAAATCGGCTTCCAGATAAACGATGCCGTCAGGAAGGCGCAACATTTTGACAAACCAAGAAACGGTGTCTTGGCTTTGACCCGTCATTGCGACTTCGGAGAAGATCGTGTCTTTCAAGGTCCCGTCGGGTAAGCTGCTTTTGATGTTGTTGTTCCAGACGAGGGAATCGCCCAATCGCAAGATGTCCAAGCCATTCGAGCAAAATTGCCCCGGTTGAAGGTTGCCACATTCGGCTTCCGTGGTGAGCGTTGCGACCGAGTCGATGATTTCTGGAATCGTGTCGTTGGTGCCATCGGCAGTGCCGGTCTTGTTTTTGTTGCCACAGCTGTAGATGAACAATAGCGACAAAAGCGCAAATGCGATCAATGGATGCTTTTTCATGACGTTTTTCTTTTCAGGCATAATGCCCGAGCCGCTCAAAGATACAGGAAAGATCGCGGAAAGTTTTTTTGGGGGGGGATGAATAGGACCAGTCGGAGGGATCGCTTGAAGAAGTTCCGGCCAGAATTCTGCATCCTTCGGAAGGTAAAACGACCACTTCGTCCTTCCAACGGTACCATTTGGACAATGGCGCAAAATCTTGTTTGCAGGCACCCTAAAGTTGTCTCGGTTTACAAATTTTCAAAACACAAATTTTATCAAATCGATTATGAAACAGATTACAAACCTTTGCTTTGCCTGGGTTGTTTGCTGACGGATGAGGCACAGGGGGGGCTGGTGTGGGCTTGGGCGGCGGCCCCGGTTAGCTTTTCTGGTGGCGTTACCTTGCGCGGTTGCGCTGTGTTGAGGGTTCGCCGGATTCTTCTCGCACGTTGGGGCCAGGCCAACCAACGGAAATTCCGTGAATATACCTCCCGCGTAGGCTTCGCTGCCGTTTGTTTGTAAGGCTCAAATCATTGCGGGGTAGGTAAGAAGGTTAGCGTGCGAGCTTTAACTGCCAGGTAAAAACCATGCTCGTTACCGCAATTGCCGTAACGAAACCGGGCGTCCCGTTCGTCCAGAAAATGTACTGTTCGTCCAAATTGGGCAGACTCCGAATGCGCAACATTGCCATCGAAATGCCAATCGAATCACCACGACGATTGTAACATTATTCCCGATTTCTTAAGCTATGGGTATCAAATGACCGTTCCACGAATCCGTCATCTTTCGTCCAGTTTTGACCTCGGAAGACAAAGCCCTCGTCCTTCCGTACACTCGGACAATGGCCCAATTTCGGCGACAAACGCGCCTTATTGTTGCAATGGGTTACAAATTTTACAAAAATTTTATCAAAACACCTATGAAACAGGTAACAAGAACTTTTTCAGCTCTTTTCATTTTGGGACGTGGCACAGCTATGTTTGTGTGATTCGCACTGCAACAGACATGGACATCTACGTGGATTGTGTCAATGACAATGGAACCTATTCGGGCAATGGAGGTACGATTTTTTACGATACGAATGTTGGCCAAATGGGTGTGGCATCCATCGCAGATCCACCAATGGAGCAAGCTACATGAGCGGCGCAATTGACCGGGTTGCATTTTGGTCAAGGGATTTGACGCCTGGAGATGTGGCGAAATGGTGTAATGGCAATATGGATCAATTGATCACATCCGTTGAGCCGAAAGCACCCGCGGTTGACTTTAACCTTTTTCCGAATCCAACCGAAGATCGCCTCACGATCAGCATTGGAAATGGGGACCAATTGGAGACAAAGGTCAAAATTCTCGACCTTCAGGGTCGAGTCTTGCAGGAGTTGGTGACCAACGGCCAATCGCAATTGACCTTGGATGTGAAAGGTTTTGCCAAGGGATTCTACTTTGTGAGAGTTGAATCGAATGGACAAACGCCGATTGCAAAGAAGTTTCAACTAATTTGATCTAGGTCATTTGACATTCGGCTGCGGGCGTTTGGTGCGCTTGCAGCCGATTTTTATTCGGCCCATTTGTCCAAAGAACGTCCCATTCGCCCAAGGAGCGTCCCATTCGTCCAAAGAACGTCCCGTTCGTCCAAGGAACGTCCCGTTCGTCCAGAATATGTACCACTTGGAAAGAAAAACGACCACTTCGTCCTGCCAAATGTACTGCTGGGAAAATGGTGCAGCATGGCACATTTGCGAATTGCAGTTTTGAGAAATTTTTTTTCGAAAACATCGATTATATGAAATCTCCAATCATCCCTCCGTTTGTGCTTTTTGCTCTGCTGTTACTGTGCAACTTGTCAAGTCAGGCACAATTGGTAACCACAAATTTGCTGTATTACTTGCCCATCATCGGCAATGCCAACGATGTCAGTGGCAACGGTTACCACGCCACATCGACTGCAACATTGACCACAGACCGTTTTGGTACTGCCAACAGTGCCTACGCATTTAATGGTAGTGCCCAGTCTATCGTGCTTCCCAATCTGCCACAACTGCGACCTCAATTGCCGATGAGTGTTTCATTTTATGCAATGTTCAACCAATTGGGAAGCACTGCCTTCGCAAATGACTTGACCGCCTATACTTACTCTGGGATGTGGATCGGAACAGCGGGAGATGGCTCGGTGCACTTGAACTATGGTGATGGTGGAACGACAAATTCCTCCTACCGTAGGTCCAAAAGTTCCAATCTAACCGTGGGTACAGGCACTTGGCACCATTTTGTCGGCGTGATTCGCGCTTGGAACGACATGGACATTTATATTGATTGCGTGGATGCAGGTGGATTCTACAATGGATCGGGTGGAAACCTCTTTTATTCTGGAAATCCTGCGCAAGTAGGCGTTGCGGCGGCAGCAAACCAACCTGGTGGGGTAGGCTACATGTCGGGAAAGATCGACGAAATCGCCTTTTGGGACCGCGCCTTGGATGCGTTGGATGTTTTCAAGATCTGTAAAGGCGCATTAAACTCCTTGATAGTAGGTGCGGAGGCACCCATCGAGGACTTTCGTTTGGACGTCACCCCCAATCCCGCCAGTGACAAAATCAAGGTTTCAATCGTAGGTGATGGTAATGGAATTTCAGGCTTGCAAATTGTTGACATTCAGGGCCGTGTCTTGCGCGAGATTCAATGGAATGGAAGTTCTTCGATCGAAGTTTCCCTAAGTGGATTTTCCACCGGAATGTATTTTTTGAAAGGTAAATCACCTGCAGGCGTTCCATTTTGCAAAAAGATCAGCGTGATCTGATTGCAATTTGATTCAAAGGAAAGCGCATTGTTCGGAATCAGATGAAGCCTCCCCGCCTTTGCCGTATGGATTCAATTCACGGGATTAGACCGGTTCATTGGCCAAATCCCTGATTTGATCTTGCGTTTCCTCGACATAAATCGTCTTCCCATTGGAAAGCAAAATCTTGGAATGGCCGGGTTCACGCTGAACGCAGTTCTCAATGAAGACGATATGGCGCACGCTAATGGTGATTTCTGAGCCGGAGTCGGTTTCTCCGTTGGGGCCCGCCGCGCGGTTGAGGTGTAACAATTGTATCATGAGATTTTTTACTTGATCGGATCAAGTTAAGAAATTGTCATGGATTTCGGCTCATCAACTTTGCTGCTCTTGTGGCGGCGCTACATCCGTAGTCATGTAATGCCGATCATCCTGAAAAGGGGCCGGAAAAGCTCCTTTCGAATTGCATTTGCATCACTTGAGATGTCAATCTGGCATTCCATTTTCGAAGCAAAAGTTAAATTCGTCGAAGGAAAAGTGCAGTTCGCTGGTTGACGACAGGACAATTCGGAAAAAAAGAGATAGCTTTCCCTTCGGATTGGAGTGGTATTTCGCGTGAACGAAATGCCCTTTGATTTGAAAACGGAATAGGTGAAAGAAAAATCTGAAATGAGAAATCTTTACAAAGTGATGCTGGCAACACCGTTGCTAGCCATGCAATTGCTCGTAACGCCGGTTTTTGGTCAACAGGCTAACCCCATCCCTTCCACGGTTGTTCGGTCGCAACTCGCACCGATACAGCGCCTTGGAGTGGTGAATATGCGGCAGGCCTCAGAAATGTGGGATCCCGTTTTCAAAACCGTGGAAAAAATCCATACCCCTGGTATCGATGCCCGCAAGGACCAGGTCAGGGCTCTAAAAGAAGAAGCCAACCGGATTCATGAAAAGCTTGTGAATGAAGGCAATGCTTCCGAAGATGCTGCTAAAGTTACGGCACTTTGGCCCCCGACCTTGGGAACCACCTTCTTTGGCAACAGCTACGGAGGTGGTGACCCCGCTGACAATGCCTTGGCTGTCTCCGCAGCAGGCAATATGATCAGCGGTAGCAATACAAGATTCCATTCCTATACAGAAACCGGCACACAGTTGAACGCAAATTCTTTTGTGCAGTTTGCTTCTGCCGGTGGAGTGAGCACGAGCTTCACTTTTGACCCCAAATGCACCTATGACCCCATTGAAGACCGGTTTGTGGTTGTTTTCCTTAACGGGGGTTCCGCCAATACTTCCAAGGTGATCATTGCTTTTTCCCAAACCAACGATCCCTCAGGCTCTTGGAACGTTTACGCCATCAATGGAAACGTGAACAATTTGGGAGTTTGGACCGACTTTGTTCAAGTAGGACTGAATACCAATGAGTTGTTTGTGACGGGCAATCCTTTTACGAATGGCGGCAGCTCACAGGGAGCTGTTATCTGGCAGATTAACAAGACCGAAGGTTTTACAGGTGCAACCCTGAACCCTGTGCAACATTATGTGCCAGGGTCATTTTCGTTGCATCCTGTGCAAGGTGGGGCCACGCTTTATGGTCCCAATATGTTTTTCCTGGAAAGCGGATTGGGCACGAGCAACAGCATCACGCTGCATCAAATCACCAACAGTATCGCCAACAATGGCGTCTTGAATGCTGGACTCGGCTTTACCTTGGACAATTCCTATACGATCCCGCCGGATGCCGATCAAAAGGGAACGACGATTAATTTGAAAACCAATGACACTCGTGTGCAGTCCTCCTATTACGAAAACAGCCGCATCGAATTTGTCTTGAATTCCTCGGTCAATGGCCGCGCGGGCGTATTTCACGGTTCAGGGCAGATTGTTTCCTTTGCGTTGTCCTTTTCCTCCTTCACTGGACGTAACATAGGGTATCCCGACTTGGACATTGCCTATCCGAGTATCGCCTATGCAGGTCAGATGGATCTGAGTGGTGTCAATCACAGCTATATCTCCTACAACGTCTCGGGTGCAAACTTTTTCCCCGGAATGGCGGCGGTCTACTCCGACGAAATTGGCTACAGCGCACAAACGGTGATCAAGGAGGGTGTCAACTATATCAATTCAGCGGATAACCGTTGGGGCGATTACGGCGCCCTTGAGGAACGTGCCGGTCATCCCGGCGAGGTTTGGGCAGCAGGTACCATGGGCAATAGCAGCCGTCAGCAACGCACATATATCGGACAATTGTTGCCGCCTCAACCGGTTGCCAACGAGCCGGTAATGGTCGAACCAGTGAAAATGGAAGTTTTCCCGAATCCAACTACAGAACTCGTGAAATTCACCTTCCCCGTGGAGGTTGCCGGCGAATACAAAGTCGAAATCCACGATATGCAAGGCAAATTGGTCAAGTTGTTGATCCAAGATTGGCTCGCCGCAGGCAAAGCCTTGCTCAGCTTCAATGCTGAATACCTGCCTGCAGGTACCTACAATGTCACCGTTCGCAATGAGGAGGTCAAGCTTTTCAGCGAAAAGCTCGTCGTCACGCATTAAGTGAAAAGTGATCAGTGAAAAGTGAAAAGCTGCATGGAAACGCTGTGCAACTTTTCACTTTTCGTTTTTACCTTTTCACTTTCCGAGGGTGATCAGTGAAAAGTTGCACGGCAGCCCCCAGCAACTTTTCACTTTTCGTTTTTACCTTTTCACTTTCCGAGGGTGATCATTGAAAAGTTGCATGGCATCCCCAGCAACTTTTCACGCTGTGCAAACGCTGTGCAACTTTTCACTTTTCACTTTTACCTTTTCACTTTCAGAAGTCTCCGTAATCGACTTGCAAGCAGGTGAGCCCGAGGCTGCGCCACATGTCGACCACTTGGTTGCGGTCATCGAGCACAAAATCCACGTAGGAATTGGGCACAATTTCGCGTTCCAGCAATTCCTGCTTGATGATCGAATCCTTGCGCATGTCACCCGTGGTGCGCATGATCAGCCGATAAGGAAAAGCCTCGCCCAAATGTTGCTGCAGGAAGCGCACCGTTGGTTCGCGGAACTTGTCTTCCCTTCCTGAAAGAAAGATAATCTGGTGCCCACTCGCCTGAAACTTCAGGACGATGTCGGCCACAGGCTGGTTGAGCAAGTCCTTGTCGCAATGCGTCGCATCGTAAGGGCTGCGGCCATTCAGCAGGGCCAAAGTTCCATCCAAATCGCAAACCAAGGCTTTGGGCAAGGAAGCATCTTGAACCAATTTTGGCTTTTCCCAACCAAGGTATTCCTTCCACATCCTGCGGATGACGCGCTCGCCCACGGAATTGGTGCGCTTCAAATCGCGCGCAATGCAGGTTTCGACATCGACATGCATGAAGTCGATCACTTCCACCTCCGCGATGCCTTTGACCAGGTCGGCGACCCGTTGGGTATGTTTGGGGTGAATGTTGGTGTCGTCAATGATGACGTGTTTGCCTTCTTCCAAAGCTTGTAAAATGAGCAAGTCACGCATTTTCAGGACAAATTTTTCGTTGCCTTTGGAGAAATGCGAGTTGTCGAGCATCGCCCGAAGGTCGTCTTTGTTGATACGCTTGTAGCGGCCCGGATTTTCATCCAGCATCTTGCGCGCTGCAGTGGATTTTCCCGATGCAGGCAAACCGCGGTAGATCAGTACTTTTTTCATAGTTATGCCTATTAGAATGAGAAATTAGAAATTAGAAATGATCATGGTTGATCATTTTCATTTTCAATTTCTCATTTCTCATTTCTCATTCTTCATTCATCACTCACCGAAAACGCCTTTTGGTATTCCGGTCGTAACATTTTCCAGATAATTTCATCGTAGGGGCGTCCATCGAGCATCTTGAACATGATCGGCGGGTAGGTACATTGATTCATGTAGTAGTCTGCTGCTTCCTTCCGGTTTTCAAATGCCTTGAATTCAGCCTTGCAGACCTTTTCGATCTCCTCAAATTGGCTTCGAAGGTCTTTTTCGACGCCGCGGAACCATTTGTAGAATTCGTCGGGAACTTTTTCCAGGAACGCCTCCATGGAGGTTCCTGACATCAGTGCCTCCCAAACAGTGCGGGTGCTCACGCCCGTCACGATACGGTGCAAACGC
Source organism: Bacteroidota bacterium (assembly GCA_016718825.1). Taxonomy (NCBI): domain Bacteria; kingdom Pseudomonadati; phylum Bacteroidota; species Bacteroidota bacterium. The sequence continues at coordinate 53,085 of JADKCL010000009.1, forward strand.
ACATATTCATCGAACTTCAACTTGACACGCAGGCCACTTTTGAAGCGAACCACGAAGCCTTCCTTGTTGTCGTCTTGAATTTCCTTGAGCGCTTCAAGGTCGTTGATGCCGTCGTACCGCTTCACCAACGGCAAGCCGATTTCTGGCAAAGGCAACTCTTCACCGCTTGCGGTATGCATTACCGCCAATAACACCAAGTCTTCCATCCCTTGGTAGTCCACCACAATCCGGTTTTCGGGATAAATGATCTCCAAAAGATAGGTCAATTCAGGGTCTAGCCGCACATGTGCATACTTTTTCCGAAAGATCTCGGTCGCTTTGATCGCCTGATCACTTTCAAACGATCCGCGCGTTGCAATGGCAGGATTCCCGTCCCAATGAAAAAGAATTCCCAAGCTGCCATCCATCTTTTCGAATACCTCAAACGGCTCGTCGGGAACTGACCCGATCAGGCCAACATGCTCATCGAGGTTGAAAAATTTACCAAATGGCCGCGCAACAACACGACCTTCGAGATCGGTGATCAATCCTCGACTCATCAAGGTGATGGGTGTCCAAAATCGCTCGTATTGGGTCGATTGCGAATAGTTGTGGATCAACAACGGGGCCGAAGGGTGACGTCCGATTTGGAGATAACCTTGGGACTCAAGTTCAAAATGTGCGTCAATGTCGATGTGTGACATGGCTGTTTTTTCTTTAGGTTTTGGCTGCGAATCTAGGAATTTATCTCCTGGAACGTAAAAATTCTGGGCCAATGGACAATTCAACCGTCCCAATCTTGGAATTATAAGGTTGGCCGGACAATCTTGCAGCATGAGTGTTGGCGACTTGTCCACAACGCAGGCTAAATTTCGTCATTTTTCTTCTTTTTTTTCTTACTTTGTAAAAGCGTCGGTAGGTAGATCATGGTTCGGGCCAAATTGGAGGGCATTGTGATGATTCTTCAATCTTCGAATGGGTTATTACGTTCCGGCATGCTTTAGTTTTTGGTTTTAAACGCGATTCGCCATGAAAACTATTCTCAAAATAACATTGTCGTTCCTCTTGATATGGGGAATTGGCAAAGCGCAAAAGACCGATCCCAATTCGACGCCCCCTGGTGCGCCTATTTTTGAGTTTCATGGGTCTGATCTGGGCAATCGAATGGTTCCGGATCACCCGGGCAATGCTGGCAATCGCGTCGCGGTCTCTAATTTCACCATCATCGAAAGTCAATCTTCCAATGTTGGGCACAACATGGATCAGAATTGGCGCACCGTACTGCTTGGAATGGGGCACAATGCGACCATTGTACCACAAACGACACTGGACAACAACGCCTTCTTTGGTGCTACCGATGTTTTGATCGTATCCTCTGGAATCATTGCACTTTCTGGACCGCGAAGTGCTATGGTCCAGCAATTTATGCAAACAGGCAAGTCGGTCTACATCCAAGGAGAGTATCTCACGACGTATTCGTCCAACCAAACTTTTTCCGCGATCGTGAACAATACAGGCGGCACTTTGACGCTTGGGGCCACCGTCGCGGGAGACTTGGTGCCCAATTCCGTTTTGAACCTCTATTCCAATACGCCGAATGCAGTTTCCGGTATCGGCTATCATTGGTATGGCGCCACAGCCACGGGCTGCAACAGATTTGAGTATTTTATGCGGTACGGCGTCAACAATATCGGCTACGTTTACTGCCCGACGAACGGTGCATTTGGAGACGTGATTCAAAACACCGACCAAGATTGGATTCGGTCGATGACAAGCGTGCCACTCATGCAAAACATCATCTTTGCCTTGCTCAGTGGCAATGCCTGCTCGGTGGTTTGTGGCATTTTGGACGATCGCAGCATCGACTTGCAGGCCGACCGGCGTGCTGACGGAAGCGTGAACCTTCAGTGGTTGGTCCAAGGCGCAATCGAGGCGGGAACATTCGAGGTTTTTTGCAATGACCGTCCAATTGGTTCCGTTCCAGTCCAGAATGCAGCGGGCATGACGTTTCAATTTGTCGATCAACGCATTCCAAGTGGAATACAGCAATATCAAGTCAAGTTTCGCGATCTCAATGGCAATGAAACCATGCAGGCAACAGCGACCATTGACTTGGGATCCGTTGCTGCACATCTGCGCGTGGCTACAGAATCGCAGGGTTTTAGAGTATGGCTGACAGAGGGGACGGAACTTCAATCGTTGGCGCTCATCGATGCGGCCGGGAAAAGCTATGCACTTCCCACCGAAAGCCTGGAAGACAGCGAAGGAATGTTTGTTTCCATGGAGTTGTTTCCTCCAGGTGTTTACTTTTTTCAAGGCAATACGGCAAGCGGCGCCGCCATCGGAAAAAGAATGGTCTGGCTTCAGTAGACCTTCATTGTAACCATTGGCATGGAATCGCGTTATGCCAATGGCTTCTATCCGCAAGGCCGCCCGATATGCAAAAGTGCTTGATCTTGCCTTGGTTGTTTATTTTGCTGGCATTTCCTTTTGCTGGATCGGCCCAAATACAAATTGATACAAGCTATTCGCATTCAGAATTGGTCAATGACGTGCTTCTGGGCAAACGTGTCAAGGTACGGAATGTGCGGTATGTCGGGAGCAAATTGGCGGTTTCGGCATTCAGGGATACCTCACTTACCCCATTGATGGCTGAGGGAATCTTGCTAAGTACGGGCAAGGTTTTTGATGCAAAAGGTCCCAATCGCCGTGCAAATACCACTTACAACATCGGGACGCGGGGCGAACATGGCCTTGAATCCATCGCAAAAGGCATGACATTCGATGCGGCCTACATCGAGTTTGACTTTCAGCCAGAGATGGAGACCGTGATATTCAACTTCGTTTTTGGTTCGGAGGAATACACCGAGTACGTCAATTCCCAATTCAACGATGTTTTTGCATTCTGGATCAGCGGACCGGGCTACAAGGGCGTGAAAAATCTCGCGGTGGTGCCGCAAAACAGTGCGCCGATTACAGTGAATACGATTAACCACATCAGTAACCGCTATAACTATGTAGACAACAATCCTTTTGACCGTTTGGGCAATCTGAAAAAGGAAAACATCAGCCACCTTTATCCGGATCTTCTGCGGAACTATGAATATGATGGGTTTACAAGTCTGCTCACAGCTGAGGCGCGCGTGCGGCCGGGAGAGGTGTACCATATCAAAATTGCTATTGCTGACGTTAGCGACGGCCGGTACGACAGTGCCGTATTTCTGGAAGGAAATTCGTTTTCGAGTTTGCCGTTGGATCCTGTGGCGCGTGCGGAGTTGCTGAATGAGGATTTCGGCGAAATCAAGCGGAAATTCAGACCGGTCAAAGTAGGGGAGAACCCCAAAGAGGAATTGGTCGTGCGGGATTCGAAGGCGAAAACCGAGAGCAACGGGGATGCCAATTCATGGAGCTTGATGGTCAACTTCGATTTTGACAATGCCACCCTTTCGTCGGAGGAAAAAGCAAAGCTGGATTCTGCCTGGACGTATGTCTTGGCCAAATCAAAGCTGAAAGTGAGTGTGCAAGGGCATACCGACAATGTCGGCGCCGACAATTACAACAATCGTTTATCCGTACGCCGCGCCACGGCTGTATTAAACTATCTGAAATCCAAAGGATTAGCCACGGATCGAATTTCAACCCAAGGTTTCGGCTTTCATCAGCCTGCCACCACCAACGACACAGACGAAGGCCGCGCCATCAATCGCCGCGTAGAAGTGAGATTAAGTGAAAAGTGAAAAGTGAAAAGTGAAAAGTGCTCAATGGAATTTTTCACTTTTCACTTTTAGTTTTTCACTTTTCACTTACTGTCTGTTCCACCCACCAAATCCGATATGGAGATTGGCGTAGAGGCCGGTTGGTTTCAAAACAGGGCCGCCGGAAAGTGGAGCTTCGTAGGCCTTCCAATCGTTTTCGGTAATCGCAAGATTGTAGCCCAGGTCAAGGCCGATGACAATCCCGGAGCCGGATGTTTCATCAAAACCCGGCATCCATTCAAAACCTGCCCCGAAGCTCATAAGCACCCCTTGCTTGACCAAGTTTGTGCCTGTGTAAACGCCCGTAAAAACCGTGTCCATCGCGACATTTGCAGCTTTGTTGTTGAGGGTCAGAGACTCCTTGTAGCCACCTACACCAACTTTGGGATAAAGCAACAGGCCTTTTTTGCCCACCAATACATAGCCAAAGTAAAATTTACCCCAGCCTGATTCGTAGGTCAAATCCTGACTGCCAAATGTTTCTTTTTGCTTGAGGCTGCTGTAGCCCTCGCCACCCAACAAAACGCTGCGTACCATCAGCATCCCGCCGCCACCAAAACCGATTGCGCCGTCGCTGAACGAGGTGCCGTTTCCCACGAAATTCGTCAAGCCTGCGACATCTTTCATGCTGTAGCCACCGATGGCATAGCCATAGCCGCCTGAAACGCGCTTAGGGCCGCCATCGTCCATCGGATCAGGAATGGTATCCTGTGCAGAGGCCAAGGAAAAGGAAAATGCAAGACCGATTGCAATCGTCAAGCCTTTAAGTAGTCGCGAAGTATTCATAGGAAATTCAAACGAGTTAACATCCCAAAGTTATCAAAAACCAAGCCAAGTCCGCAATTCTGCCCTGAAGGTGACCCTGGCTTTTCTGCAAATGCAGCCCATTGTTAAAATTATTTAAAGGCAAACCAAGCTGTATCCAACTTCGTTTTCTTCGCGTATTGGTTTCAAAAACAGATAATGCACCTTTTAAAAATGTTCAATTAGATCGTGTAAAGGAATATGAAAAACCAAAATTCATCATCAACAACAGGATCAATCATGCGGATGTTTGCCGTCGCCTTGCTCGGCGGAGTTGTTACACTTGGTGGCTACAAATTGTTGGAATCCACGATGGATCCTTCACGGGGCCATGCTTTCCAATCATCCGAGCTCTCCAGTCAATTTGCGAGTCTTCCTGTCGGGGCAAATGGCATGAACGATTTTACCGCCGCTGCCGAATTGAGCACGCCTGCGGTCGTTCACGTGAAGAGCAACATGATGGTGCAGACGCGCAACATGTGGAACATGGACCCTTTTGGTGGCTTTTTTGATGACGGATGGGGATTTGGCCGACCACAACAGCACAATGCCCAAAGTACAGGCTCCGGCGTGATCACCACCCCTGATGGATATATCGTCACCAACAATCACGTGGTCAACGATGCCCAAAGTGTCGAAGTTGTTTTGGAGGACGGACGCACATACACTGCGCAAGTGGTGGGCACGGACCCAAGCACGGATTTGGCCTTGTTGAAAATTGACGAGACCAACCTACCCATTCTCACATTTGGCAACAGCGACAATCTCCGCGTAGGCGAATGGGTGCTTGCCGTCGGGAATCCATTTAACCTGACCTCCACCGTGACGGCAGGCATCGTGAGCGCCAAGGCGCGCAACATCAACATTCTCAAAGACAAAATGGCCATTGAAAGCTTCATCCAGACAGATGCCGCCGTAAATCCAGGCAATTCCGGCGGCGCGCTTGTCAATGCACGTGGCGAACTCGTCGGAATCAATACTGCGATTGCCTCCAATACAGGCTCCTATTCAGGCTATTCCTTTGCCGTGCCCGTCGAAATCGTGAAGAAAGTCATCGATGATTTGATGAATCACGGCATCGTGCAGCGCGCATTTCTTGGCGCCAACTTGATCGAGCTCAATGGAGATGTCGCCAAAAAGGTCGGCGTGCAACAAACGCATGGCGTGTACATCGACGGGGTGATGGAGGGCGGCTCGGCCCAATATGCAGGTTTGCGGAAAGGGGATATCATCACCGCGATTGACGGCAAGGAATTGCGCAACAGCGCCGAATTGACCGAATATGTCGGCCGGCACCGTCCGGGTGACCGCGTGCAACTCACCATCATCCGTGAGGGTGACAAAACTGAAGTCCCTGTAGAGTTGCGTAACTCCAAAGGTACGACCGATATCGTGGAGCGCAACGACAGCGAAGCCTTGGAGGCCTTGGGGGCGGAATTGGAGGAACTTTCCGCCAATGAATTGAACAAGCTCGGGCTCAAAGGCGGCGTGAAGATTACCAAACTCAAAGAGGGCAAATTGCAGCAATACACGAGCATTCGCCCTGGGTTCATCATCACAACGATTGACAATCAGGTCGTAACGAGCATTGAGCACCTGCAAAAGATTCTCAACAACAAAAGTGGGGGTGTGATGATGGAGGGGCTCTATCCTGGATGGCCCGGCCGCTACTACTATGCTTTTGGGATGTAAGCAGGGTAGCCTTCCCGCATAAAATACCTTGAAATCCGAATGCCAAGGACACCGTTTTCCTTGGCATTCGGGTTTTTGAATTGTCGTATGGCCTTAAAACGCAACATTTCCCCCTAGGTCAATGGAGAATCTCGCTAAATTGCAGGCCTTTTAATCGATCTCGGATAATTTATGATACAGAAATTTAGAAAGCTGGGTATATTTTTCGTAGCCGCGGGTACGATCGTGGCTGGTTGTAACAAACCCGCCGAAGGCGGCCCAACAACTGGAACGACCCCAACGGAATACCATGGTCTCCTGCTTGAAAACATGGATACGACGGTAAATCCCAAAGACGATTTCTATCGTTATGCAAACGGTGCCTACCTGAAAAGAACAGAAATTCCTGCCGAGGAAAGTCGCTGGGGAGTTTTTGCCGAATTGACGGAGCGCAACACTGGGCGGATCAAAGGCATTTTTGAGGAGTGCAGCAAGGCTGGCGCCGCAAAAGGAACCATTGACCAGAAGATCGGCGACTATTACAAAACAGCGATGGATTCGGCAGCGATCGAAAAGCTGGGCGTCAAAGCTGTGCAATCCGACTTGGATAAAATTGCTGCAATCACCACTGTGGCTGACGTTGTGCCGCTCGTAGCGTCGATGCATCGCCGTGGGATGGGTCCGTTTTTTGGAACCTACGTGGATCAGGATGCCAAAAACAGTGAGCGCTACATTTTGAGCTTGAATCAAGGTGGAACTGGGTTGCCAGAAAAGGACTATTACTTTTCCAAAAGCCCAGACAAAGAAAACATCCGCAAGCAATACGTCGGATTCCTTTCCAAGCTGCTTCAACTTTCTGGCGAAGATTCCACCCAAGCCAATGCACATGCGGCAAAGTGCTTGGAAATTGAAACCAAATTGGCTGCGAAATCCCTCGCAAATGTCGAGCTCCGCGATCCGGATGCGAACTATCACCTGATGCAACTGGATGGTTTGACCAAGTTGGCCCCACAGTTTGGCTGGAAGGAATACTTTACAGCCCTCGGCATGGCCGAGCCGGGTGATATCAACGTCGGTCAGCCCGCATTCTTCACTGAATTCGGAAAATTGCTCACCGCTTACAGCATTGACGATTGGAAGAACTACCTCAAAATCAATTTGTTGAATGGTGCAGCTTCCGACCTCAGCAATGATTTTGTGATGGCCAACTTCGAATTCTACGACAAGACTTTGACAGGTGCCGAGAAGATGAAGGTGCGTTGGAAGCGCGTCGTCGAAGGTGGCAGTTGGGGCCTTGGCTTTGCCCTTGGCCAGAAATACACAGAGAAGTATTTCAGCGCCAATGCCAAGAAAATCGCTTTGGAAATGGTCGACAACATTTTGGCTGTCATGAAAGACCGTCTTTCCAAACTCGAATGGATGAGCGACGAAACCAAGAAGCAAGCCATTCACAAAGTGGAAACGATCCTTCCAAAAATCGGCTATCCTGATACTTGGCGCGACTATTCCAAGCTGGAAATTGTCGGTGATGACTACATGAAAAACATTTTCGCAATCCGCGAATTTGGGTTTCAGTTCAGACTGGACAAAATCGGCAAGCCGGTCGACAAGACCGAATGGGGCATGCCGCCTCAGGTTGTAAATGCCTATTACAACCCGAGCAAAAACGAAATCGTCTTCCCGGCTGGTATTTTGCAAGCACCGTTTTTTGATGAGCACGTTGATGCAGCACTGAATTACGGTGGATTTGGCGCAGTCATTGGCCACGAGCTGATCCATGCATTTGACGATGAAGGCAGCAAGTTTGATGCAGAAGGCAACCTGAAAAGCTGGTGGACCGAAGACGACCGGAAAAACTTCGAGGAACGCGCCCAAGTGGTCAAGCGTCAATACGATGCCTACGAAGTCGCCGACAGCCTCTTCATCAATGGGCAGTTGACACTTGGCGAGAATATCGCCGACATTCACGGCTTGCAAATGTCTTATTGGGCTTGGAAGCGCTCCTTGGAAGGCAAAGAGGCCCCCAAGTCGCAAGACGGATTTACGCCCGACCAGCGTTTCTTTGTTTCCTACGGGCAGATTTGGAGCTCGTTGATGCGCCCTGAATCATTGCGCCTCATGGTTGCCACCAATCCGCACAGCCCCGCAGAGTTCCGTGTCAAAGGTACTTTGTCAAATTTCCCCGCATTCTATGAAGCATTTGGCGTCAAAGAGGGCGATGGAATGTACCGTGCCGATGCTGAAAGGTCTGCCATCTGGTAATTTTGCAAAAATAATTCGGCAACAAAATCGGCCCTCAGGACATCTGAGGGCCGATTTTGTTTATTTGATGGGCCATTTTATGCAACCTTGAAAAAAACTTTGTTTGGCGAATGTGGAATTTATGCAATGTCTGCATCTCATTGTCGTAAAGCACCGAAAAGCACCAATTTTTAGTTCATCCCAATCGTTGGCCTGGAATAGGAAACCCTCCCCAGGTTTTGCACAGAGCCAACTCTACCAACTCGAAGCAGAGGATCACCCCCCTCTGCTTTTTTTTGTTACCCAAGCGGTATGGCTGCCTCGTGGACCATTGAGAGAATTCTCCTGAAAATTTCATTGCGCGGCAACGCTTGGGCATTATCTTAGTGGAGCAACCGCTAAAAAAGATCAAAATGAAAGCATCCTTGAATTGGACCATGGTTTTGGTGCTGCTGCTATTGGCGGCATGCGGCAATGAGGTCGAAGAAAAGAACACGACCTTGGGCGGCTACCTTGACAGCGCCTACGTCTCAAAAGGATATCGTGCTGCCATGGATTCCATCCACGTCAGTTCGGGCGTTTCCGAAGGCGATTTCAAGGAGCTTCAGAGCTATATGCGGGAATTTCGAGACAGCATTCAGGGGCATCCCACCTACCGCGAACTGCTCGACCGTGCCAAAGGACTCAACGAAATGCGCGATGGGGCCATTTCAATGAAGCTGAAAAGCATGAGCCTCCGGCATGTTCAGAAACTCATTGAAGTTAGGCTTGTCATGTCCTTCACCAATGACATGACCGTACCCTTGGCCGGCTTTAGAGGGCAGATCCACTGGCAAGATAGCAGTGGAAAAAAGGTCGCTTCAGCACCGGGTTTTAGCGTAATCGGCCCCTTGATGCCTGCAGATAGTGTCACGGATCTTCGTTTGGAGTATGTGATCTATAAACCTACGGGCAATGAACTCAACGACCCACGCAATCAGGCCGCGCGCGATACGTTGGAGGCCATTGAGGCGATCGCTAAACGGCGCGATCTTACCGCATTTGGGTTCAAGGTAATTGACATCCGGCTGGGGAATGGTCTTACGCCAGGTCAATATTGGCTGCTTGATCGGCCTGCACGTGAAGCGGCTGACAAACGGCCGGTTGCTGCACAAGTCAGCAAAACGCCGCTCCTCAAATGGGTGGATCAACATGAGGTGATGGTCAAACAGTTGGAGTCACATAGCGGAGATTTTTCGTTGATGATCAGCCCCGTCATTACTACGAGGGTCGAAGCTGGAAATGGAGCCAAACTGATTCAGGACAGAACCCAAAAGGTGTTTGATTTTTTCAACATTCAGAAGCGAATCCCACGTTCCAATATCAATCAGGGCACGGTCGGCAGGAAGCTTGTGTTGGCTGAATATGTTGATTATTGGAATTGGCCGATGGAAATCAGGATTTACCGTCAGTAAATCATCTACCACCAAGGTATTGTAAAACGGGAACGCCCCTCCTGGCAGAGCGGGCGTTCCGAATACATTTTGAAATTGAGGAGAACGCGGTCCGACAAGCAGGAGTCAAGATCAGAGAGGAGGTTGCTTGACGAACCAGATCAACTAATAAATATGAACAATATTACACGATTAAATCTGTATTAAAAAGAGAATTGTTCATTTTGATCGATTCTTGGAAGAAAAAAATATTGGTCTTGCTTTTTTTCGGGTTTGCAAAGATTTGAATGCGATTCGAACGGATAATTCCCCATCGAGGGAGGCTGCTGTCATCTGTGAGAGCATCGAATGTCTTGTCGGTGGCCCCGTAGCCGGTGTTTTGGGGCAGATCTTTCATGATTTCTGAAGTACGACCGTGATTCGATTCCATCAGCAACCTGAATCGGGATTCATTTTGTACTTTTGGCTTTTCCCTGAAAAATGAAAATGGAAGCACCGGATCTCAAAAAAATACCCACCACAACCACCCGCTTTGGCATTGCCCTCCACGACGACTATGCTTGGCTCCGTGACAAGAAAAGCAAGGAGGTGATGGCTTATTTGGAGGCTGAAAATGCCTATACGAAGCAGGAGATGGCCCATACCGAGGCATTTCAAAAGGAATTGTACAAGGAAATGTTGGCCCGGGTGAAGGAAGATGACAGTACGGTTCCCGCTCCTTTGGATGGCTACTGGTACTATTCAAGGACCGAGACCGGAAAGGCGTACCCGATTCATTGCCGGAAAAAAGGAACCCTTGAGGCCGCGGAAGAGGTGTTGCTCGACGAAAACGTACTCGCCGAAGGCCATGAATTTTTTGATTTGGGAGATGCCGAGGTAAGTCCCAACGACCTCTTGCTCGCCTATACCGCCGATTTCGATGGTTCTGAAAATTACACGCTTTATATCAAGGATTTGGCGACAGGAAATCTTCTTGAGGACCGTGTAGAAAAGATCAGTGACGAAATCGAATGGGGCAACGACAACGCCACGATCTTCTACGTAAGGCTCGACGAGGAAACCCATCGTCCTTGGCAAATGTATCGGCATCGCCTTGGTGTATCGGCTGACACAGATGTCCTCGTTTTTGAGGAAGAAGATGAAGCATTCTTCCTTTCGATGGGCAAAAGCAAGGACGAAAAGTACATGTTCATTGACCTGAGCAGCCATACAAGTACGGAAATTCATTATTTCCCTGCAGACACCCCTGAAGCAACGCCTATTTTGTTTGCACCCAGAAGACCGCTCATCGAGTTGGGAATGGAGCACCACGAAGGTTGGTGGTACATCGTCACGAACGAGGATGCAGTCAATTTTCGCTTGATGCGCACCAAAGTCACGCAACCCGATCGCAGCGAATGGGAAGAAGTCATCGCGCATGATCCATTGGTCAAGATCGATGACATTGAAACTTTCAAAGACTTCATCGTCATCTACGGCCGCCGGGGAGGCTACAAAAACATGGTGGTTCGCGACATGCGCTCCGGCGAAATGCACGAAATCCAGCATCCAGAGCCCGTTTTTACCCTCTCAGGCAGCGCCAACCTCGAATACGAAACCGATCTGCTCCGGTATGGCTACAGTTCGTTGGTGACACCCTCCACGACCTTTGAATATGACATGCGCGACCGTTCCCGCAAGTTGCTGAAGCAGGCCGAGGTGCTCGGCGGATACGATCCCTCACTTTACCAATGCGAACGCATTTACGCCACCGCCCCTGATGGCGCGCAGGTACCCATGTCCGTCGTTTACAAAAAGGAATTTCGCGGAAAAGGCCCGCAACCGCTGTTTTTGTATGGCTATGGAGCTTATGGCCATACGGTGGATCCATCGTTTTCTTCGGCAAGGCTTAGTCTCCTTGACCGCGGCATGGTTTATGCCATTGCACACATCCGCGGTGGGGGGGCCATGGGCCGTCCTTGGTACGAAGCCGGACGTTTGCTTCAAAAGCGGAATTCATTCACCGATTTCATTGCCTGCGCAGAGCACCTGATCGCATTGGGAATCACCGAACCCCGGAAATTGGCGATCTCCGGCGGTAGTGCTGGCGGTTTGCTCATGGGCGCCGTCGTAAACATGCGGCCAGATTTGTTCCAAGCTGTCGATGCAAGTGTGCCCTTTGTCGATTTGATGAATACCATGTTGGATGCCAGCATTCCGCTTACCGTGATCGAATACGACGAGTGGGGAAATCCAAATGAGGAGGAGTTCTTCAAATACATGCTCTCCTATAGCCCCTACGACAACGTCAAGGCCCAGGATTACCCGGCAATGCTTATCACCGCCGGCCTCAATGACCCGCGTGTCCATTATTGGGAGCCTGCAAAATGGTGTGCAAAATTGCGCGACGTCAAAACGGATTCGAATACCATTCTCCTGAAAACCAACATGGGAGCCGGACACCAAGGTGCATCCGGTAGATATGGTTATCTCGAGGAGCTGGCTTTTGATTACACATTTGTGCTGGACCGCTTGGGCGTGATTGCCCAATAGCGCATCTGAATCGCTCCAAATTATTTTGATCGATTCCGCCTGAAATTCGTAGAAGAGACCATGCAATTTTGGAAGAACTATGCGCGGATGTTAAAGGCGCACGCTCAGGGCGGCGGCGGTGACATTTTTCGCAGGTTTACTTGGGAAGGGCTTCAAACGATGGTGGGTGGCGCTGCAGGAACGTATGCTTTGCTGGCGATGCATGTGGAATCTGTGGAAGTGTATGATGGGGTCACCGTCATCCAATGTTGGAAAAGCAGGCGTTGCTGGGGCGGTATTTGCTTTGGAAGCGTGATCTTGGGCGACGAACGTATCAAAGCCGAAGTCAACAATCCGCTTTTTATGCACGAATTTGGGCATACGCTGCAAAGCAGAGCTTCCGGTCCAATCTATCTTTTCAAATACGGCGTTCCCAGCGTATTGAGCGTTCGCGGAAAAGGGCGGCACAATCAACATCCTGTCGAGCAAGATGCCAATCTGCGGGCATTCGAATATTTCAATCAGCATCCGGGGTTTTCACCTTGGCCTGCGGCCAACAATCCTTTGCCGCCTTCAGGCGTCACAATGGGCATCCATTGGTGGGAATTTCTGCCACCTTTGTTTCCTGTAGCCCATTTTTATGTGGCTTACCGTGATAGAAACGGCGTTTGACCGGTTTTCTGATTTTTTTGTTTCGGCTTTATGGAATTTCTCGGCAGGCATCACCTTCCTTGCAAATCCCTCGAAAAAGAAACAGTTATGGAAAATCCGAGCACCTTCAAAATCGCCGAACCCTGCCACGAGAACTGGAATCAAATGACCCCTGAATCACAGGGCAGGTTTTGTGCTTCCTGTCAGCGTTGCGTGATTGACTTCAGCAACAAATCTACCGCTGAAATGAAGTCCATCTACGACCGCGAAGGCGGGGATGTCTGTGGACGCGTGAAAGTCAGTCAATTGGCGGGTCCCCGTCCAGCAGTAAGGGTACGTTGGAGTCTGCGCGGTCATGGCTTAAAATCGGTTCAGTTGTTTGCATTGGCCTTGATGGCGGCTTTTACGATGTTGCTCCATACGCCCGCCAAGGCGCAAAAGGACATTGTCATGGGCAAAATCGCCTACGTTCCACCTGCAATCGGAAGGCTTGAGGGCAAGGTCACCTGGGATGGCGGGCAGCCCGTGGTCGGCGTGACGGTGCAGCTTCAACGCAATGGCGTTTTGGTGGCCTCAACTGTTACGGATGCACGTGGACGGTATGTTTTTGCCCAAGCCCGCCAAGGAGAATTTACCGTTTCTGCCAATGGAGGCCATGGAATCGCGGCCTTTCAAACTGTAGAGGTCAAAGAACACAAAACCCAAGAAGTGAATTTGATCCTGATGGACGAAATCATCATGGGTGGTCTCAGATACGAAGAAAGCAAGGAGCTCAAACCGATACAGGTGATCCCCAAAAAGGAGTTTCCTCAGCCAGAAGAATTGATACAACCGCTGGAGTTGATTCAGCCCGACGAAACCATTGCCCCATTGATCCCCAAGGAAATCGTCGAAATTGCACCATTACATCCTGAGATGGAGCAGACGACGACCAATTCCTCTGCGCCGATGACCGTTGGCAGCTTTGAAGTCAGCGTTTTTCCGAATCCGACAAGAGATGTTGTTACAATGTTGGTAACGAAAGGAGGAGGGGAGGATCTCACGGCAACATTGGTGGATCTCGATGGCCGACTGCTCAAAAGGATCCATTTGAATGACGCCACCCAACAAACGATGCGAATGGATTTGTCTGCGTTGCCGGCAGGAATCTACCTGCTTCAGTTACAATCCGGTGAGCACCAATCTTCCCAGCGAATTTTGAAGTTGTAATTTTTCAGTAGTTGGAGCGATTGCGATGGCTTCGCAAAAGATTCAAAGTCAAGTCCGAATGTTTTTTCATACCGATCATGGAGGCAACTGCGCCTCCATTTTTTACGCCTTCATCCAACGGTCAATCGCTGCTACGAAATTATCTAAATCGTTGTGATTGTTGAAGATATGCGTAGAAATGCGAATCGAATTCAGGCCAGATTCAGGAACGAGACGTACGCGGAAATTCTTCGGAATTTCAGAACCTTCAAAGTCTTTCATGGTCTTGCCCCTGAGTCGGAAGCCGATCATTCCCCCGCGTGACTGAGCCTCCGTCGGCGTGAGCATTTCCACATAATCGTATTCCAATAGTTTGGATTGAAGGTAGTTACCCAGTGAAAGGACACGGTCGCGTACCTTTTCAAATCCGATTCCATCCATAAACTCGATGGCGGCCTTCATTCCTGCCTGTGTGGTGGCATTTTGCGTTCCGTAATCAAACCTGTGGGCGGTAGGCACAAGGGGACCTATGGTTTGGGCACTGGTAGAAAGTTCCCATCCGGTATCGGAATAGGCGCCTACCATCCTTGCCTGTACGCTTTCCAGCATACTTTCCCGGAGGTAAAGCATGCCGGTGCCTGCCGGTGAACAGAGCCATTTATGTCCACAGGCTGCATAGAAATCGCAGCCAATCGCTTGCATATCAGGGAAGAGCATTCCTGGCCCATGTGCACCGTCAAAGAAACTCAAAATGCCCTTGGACCGCGCCAAATCAGCAATTTCTTTGGCAGGCAAAACGTTGCCGTCGGTGCAGGTAATATGTGGTAAGGCGAAAACTCTGGTTTTGCGGGTGATCAGGTCGTTGAGTCGGTTCAAGGTTTCATTGGCGGTTTTTCCAGGTTGCAAAACGCGAATCCTGGCACCAACAGCCTTTGCCCGATGCAGCCACGGCAAGGCATTGCCGACATGTTCCTGATCTGTCAAGACCAATTCATCGCCCTTGCGCAGTTTCAAGCCTGCGGCGATGATGTTGATGCCTTCCGTTGTGTTGTGGGTAAGAGAAATTTCAGATGCCTTGGCATTCAGCATTTTGGCCACGGCATTTCTGACCTCGTCGTCAAGCGCATAGTTTCCCCGGCTCAGGGTTTCGAGGCGCTCCGTCACCGCAACCATGACCGCTTTGGGCATCAACCCAAGCGTACCGGTGTTGAGATAAACCTGTTTTCCTAAGAAAAATTCATTCCGGACACTGTCCCAAACATCGTCGTCATTATTCCCGAACGACTTTTTGGAGATGGAAGGATTCAGCGGGACGTCACCCGACGAGAATAGCGCTTTGCCGAAGCCCAAGGCTGTCAAAGCTGTTCCTGCAGCCAATTGCTGCAAAAATTTTTTTCTGTTTGAAGTTGTGCTCAAGCGCTTCTGGAATAAAAATCTGAAGTTATAAGGAGCGTTCAAGGATCAAGTTACCAAAGAAAACCAAGAATCCAAGCGGTCAAACGCAAAGTAAAGGGGGCAAAATTTGCGCAATCAGCTTGTCTTACTAAGAATCTTACCCGTTCTAAAGCGATTGATAATCACAGCGCCTTCGATGATGGAGCCATCATGTCCTACCAGTCAAGAATTTGCAGATATTTTTCCGAAAAGCCTTGGACAAATCCCAACTTGACGAGAGCAATGGAAGCGGCCTTTTCCGGCTGAATATTCGCTTCCAGGTTGCCAAGCCGAAAGGCAAGACGCAAGGCCTCCGTCATGAAGCCCCGACCTGAAAAACTTTGGTGAGCCCAATAACTCAAGAAAGCGGCCCCAAAATCAGTTGGCTGAGATGCACCATTCCTACAATCTCAAAAGTCTGGATTTCAGTAGAAATTGGGCTAGTTTTTCCAGCAATACCAAATGAGCTTTGTCAACGGTGTCATGCAATTCCACCTGCGTGGCAGCAAGAAGGCCTCCGATCCTGGTGCGAATTGTTGCGGGAACGAAAAGTGCTTTGGAGGAAAATCGACGATACGTTCCGCGCCCATGGCGGTTATTTGCGGGCCTTCAAATAGGCCTTCGACAACGTCGCCAATTTGGAATTCCCTCTTGTATAGGTCAAAACCTTTGATTTGGGATCCGTTCCAGGCTCATTTGCCTTGTCACGCAAGCCCAATTCGGTGCCTAGCCTTACCATTAAATCCTTGATCAAGGATTTCGAAACTCCCATCTGAACCACTTTGTGCAACAATTCGACGGCATGGTCAAATTCCTTTTTTTCCGTGAGGTAAATGGCCCCGAAGCGTGTGAATTCAAGTCTGCCGCTCCCCAAGATATAGTCAAACAGGCTGGCATGCTCCAATCCGAATCGGTTGAGCAGGTTTTCACTTGCTGCCAAGCTGCCGGCCTTGTTGTAGGTCTCGATTGCAGTTTTGCTGTCGTTGCCATCGATTGCGGCTTGAGCAGTGAGCAAATATTGCTGGTATTGGACGGCTGAGGCGATTTCAAGTTTCCCATCGGTTGCGCGGCGCGTGTCAATCCCACAGCTCGCTTGCTTGGAAACGACGGCAAGCCCTCTGTCATACGTGGCCGAAGCCTCGATGAATTTCTTGACCTTTTTCTGGGTTTCGGCTTCCTTCATCAAATTATCAAATTCAGCTTGGGCGTTGGCGCACTCTTGGCTGAAAATCGCGCCGCCAGCAGCTTCATTGGCCTTGATGACGTCTGCATCTGCCTGCAAGCGGTATTTCTCCGAATTGGCTTTAGCGGTCTGCGCCAAGGCCCTTGCCTCAGCCAATTTGTTGGCTTTGGCGGCCACTTGGCCCTTGGTATAGTCATCGAGAATCACCGGCTTTGCGGCTCCTTGCACTGCCACCCAAAGCGTCGGGTCCTTCACAACGGCAAATTCGGTCTCAATCAACACGGCCTCGTCGAGCAACGGCAAGGCCTCGCGGTGCTGATTTTGGGTGCTGAAGATTTTTGCCTTCATGATATTGTCCTTGTAAATCAGTCCTTTAGCACGTAGAAGTGCCGCGTTTGCAGCACTTGGTTCGGCAATGGCAGCCGTATGTGCAGCTTGGTAGGCAATCGCTTTGCGTGCTTCAGCCTCGGCATCCCGCGGTTTTCCTTGGTCAGCAAGCGCATTCGCATTGGTCAGGATTCTCTGGTAAATGCGTGTTTGGGCATCACTTTGAACCCTGACTGCGGGCAATGCATCCTTTATATAGGTCGAATTGGCTTTTTGGTAGGCGAGCGCTTCGCTTGCCTTGGTTTCCGATCCTTCAAGCTCATTCCTGGAAAGCAAAAGCCTCGCGGAATCCACCTTGGAAGTGAAGATGCCGATGTGTGCTTGGCTACTTAAGTCCTCCAACTGCGGGGTGCAGCCCAATTGCAAGTCAGTGCAAAGGCTACGGGCCTCGTTCAGGGATTGCAATCCGGATGTGTATTTCTTCTGCTTGATCGCATAGTCCGCGTTGCCAAGGAAGTTGAGATAGATCGTCTTCCCCAGCAAATTGGCTGAAGTTTTTGTCATGTCATCGGGCTGACAATCCCTGAAAATCGTCAGCAACCGGGATTTTGCGCCGGCAACATCGCCTTCGCTGTACCGCAAGCGTGCAAGTTCCAAGTGCGCAGGCGCATACGTTGGCTTCAAACGCACGGATTCCAAAAAGTCCTTGTTGGCATCAGCGGGTTTGTTTTGTTGCAAATAGGTCAACCCACGCTTGTGCAAACGTTCAGGGATTTCATTTTTGGTCGCGGCCAAACGGTTGTTGAGGTCCTGTGCCAAAGCGTTCACCTCTTGGTATTTGGGCAGAAAATTTGCCGGATCGCCCGTTGAAAGACCTAAAAGCGTAGGATAATTGGCGCTGCTGATGTCATTGAGACGCTTGATATACAGATTCAAAGTGTTTTGTTGTTCTTCGACATGTTCAAAATCATCCGGATTCACCTTCTTGAAATCCAGGCTGAGCGATTCCAATTTTGGGACAGCCGCGTAGTAGTCGTCGATAAGGATGGTGCGCTGATCGAATACCCCCTTGGATTCGCGGGCGTAAATGATTTGTTTGTCAGCGACTTTGACAGTTCCTTCTGTGAATTGCAAAGTGCTGTCGGTGTCACGGAAATTGGCAACCAAAACCGGATCTCCGACGAGCGCGACCTCGCCAAAAGGAAAACTCTCCTGTACGATACCAGCTTTATTGAGGCGCTGCAGGGTAAATTGGACCCCTGTCGGCTTAAGTTGCTCCGCCATCGAAAATCCTTTGTACATGATGTCTCCTGTGAGACGCGTGTTCCCCAAGGTCACATACACTTCATATTCCATAGGACCAACTTTGGTCAAACGCACATATTCGTCTTGTGCCACGATAAACTCGGTGCGGAATGGGGGTTTATTGGTGGATGTACTCAAGCGGTTGATAAAATGGTCGGTGATTGCCTGGGATGGGCCACCGCCGTTCAACTTCACCAAAAAGGCATCCGTGCGTGTGTTTTGGTAGAAAATCAGGCTTTGGGCAGCCAAGGTTTGGGCTGCAAAAACCAATAGGAAAAGAAAGGGAATGCGTAAAACAGACTTCATAACAAACAAGTTTAGCGGCAACTGGCAAATACCAAGCCAATTCTGCTGCAAGATACGGCGGAATGGAAAACGCGCCACCGATCATCGTAGCTTTCTTTGTCCAGCGATATCCAAGGCTTCGATTCCCCGAATTTCTTACAGCGAGTGCTCATTCTACGTTTCTCATTTCTGTTTTGTAGCTACTTTCGCTGTGTCAATTGAAAACAACAATGCACGAAGCATATATCTACGACGCCGTTCGCACCCCGCGTGGGCGGGGACGCAAGGACGGCGCTCTTTACGGCATCAAATCCGTGAGTTTGCTCAGTACCGTTTTGGAGGCTCTCCGCGAACGCAACCACCTCGATACCAGCTTGGTGGAGGACTTGATCATCGGCTGCGTGACACAGGTCGGCGAGCAAAGCGGGGACGTTGCAAAATCCGCCGCCATCAAAGCAGGTTATTCCGATGCTGTCGCAGGCGTCACGTTGAACCGCTTTTGTGGCTCCGGCCTCGAATCCATCAACCAAAGTGCGGCCTACATCATGTCGGGCCAAATGGACCTCCTCATCGCCGGCGGCGTGGAGTCGATGTCGCGCAACCCGATGGGAAGCGACGGATTCGGATTGCTTGGCGACCCCGAAATGACTTCGACCCACCGCATTGTGCCCCAAGGCATCTCGGCAGACCTCATCGCCACGCTTGATGGCAAAACACGGCGGGACGTGGATGCATTCGCTGCTGAATCCCACCGTCGGGCAGGCATCGCGCAAGCAGAAAACCGCTTTGCCAAGTCGTTGATTCCCGTTCGTGACGTTGCCGGCATCGTTGCCTTGGACCGCGACGAAACCGTCAGGCCTGAGACCAGCGTGGAAATCCTCGCCAACCTCAAACCCAGCTTCGCGATCATGGGCGAAAAAGGCGGTTATGATACCGTGGCGATTCAGCGTTATCCCGAGGTCGAAAGCATTGACCACGTGCATCATGGGGGCAATAGTTCGGGGATTGTCGACGGCGCGGCAGTGGTTCTGATTGGCAGCAAGGAAGCGGGCATCAAAATGGGCATCAAGCCGCGGGCAAGAATTCGTTCCTTCGGAATTGTCGGGACCGAACCCACAATCATGTTGATTGGTCCGGCGCCGGCTACACGAAAAGCTTTGCAAAAAGCAGGCATGAACATCGGCGACATTGACCTGTTTGAGGTCAACGAAGCCTTTGCGATCGTGCCGATGCACTTCATGCAAGACCTCGGCGTCGGGCATGACCGCGTCAATGTCAACGGCGGTGCTATCGCCATGGGCCACCCACTCGGCGCCACCGGCGCCATGCTCATCGGTACCGTCCTCGACGAACTCGAGCGCACCAACAAATCCACCGGCCTCGTCACCCTTTGCATCGGCGGTGGAATGGGAATCGCTACCATTATAGAAAGGATGTGATGGCACATTCAAATAAGTTGGCACTTGTGGAGAGTGGAGAGTTAAAAGTTGAGAGTTACGATACGCGATTCGTAACTCTCAACGCTCCACTTTCAACTCTCCACCCTACGTTTTCTATTTTGATATCGAAAACTAGTGGAATCCAACTCTCAACTCTCCACTTTCAACTCTCCACCTCGGTATTTACACTCAATTGATTCGTTAATGATCAACTTCAGTATTTCCCCCGACGGCATCGCCCAAATCGAATGGAATCTTCCCGGCGGCGCGAATATTTTGAATGCGGCCTCTGTCACGGCATTTTCCGAGGCACTGGAAAAAGCGCTAGCCAATGAATCCGTGAAGGGAATCATTGTGACTTCCGCCAAAGACAGTTTTATCGTCGGCGGAGATCTCAAAGCGCTGTATGCCTTGTCTTCAACTGAGGAGGTGCTGCAACTTGGTCGCGCGATTCACAAGGTTTTTCGCCGGATGGAATTGGGAGGAAAGCCTGTCGTGGCTGCGATCAACGGCATGACTTTGGGCGGCGGAATGGAACTTTGTTTGGCTTGCCATCACCGGATCGCCGTCAATTCGCCTGCTGTTCAACTCGGATTTCCTGAGGTGACCCTCGGCCTTTTTCCAGGGGCAGGTGGGACGCAACGTTTGCCGCGCTTGATTGGCCTGCAGCCCGCTGTGCAGCCGTTGCTGCTCGGCCGGAACATGGATGTCAAAGAGGCCAAGGCTTTGGGCATCGTCGGAACCTTGGTAAATTCGCAGGAAGAATTGATCCCCGCAGCGAAGGAATGGATTCTGAAAGGTGGCAAAGCGCTGCAACCTTGGGATGTCAAAGGCTTCAAAACCCCGGGTGCGGATCTGGCCTCGGTAGACGTGACCTTTTTCTATGCAGGTGCGGCGGGCATGGTGCGTCAGCAAGGTTTTGGCAATTATCCGGCTCCGAATGCCATTTTGAGTTGTCTCTACGAAGGCTTGCTGATGAACATCGACGAGGCCCTCGAATTGGAACTTCGTTACTTCGCCAAAGTCGCCCTTTCCAAGCAGGCCAAACACATGATTCGCACTTTGTGGTTTAGCATGAACAAGGCCAAGGCTGGAATTGCGAGACCTGGCGGCTTTGAATACAATCCGGTGAAAAAGCTCGGAATCCTCGGCGCCGGCATGATGGGCGCGGGAATTGCGTATGCGAGTGCCAAGGTGGGCATTTCTTCGGTACTGAAAGACACTTCGATGGAGTCCGCCGATAAAGGGAAGGACTATTCGCGGAAATTGTTGGCCGGGCTTGTGGAAAAGGGGCGATCGACGCCGGAGAAATCCGATAAAATACTTTCGAAAATCCATCCAACAGGCGATGCTTCTGACTTGAAAGACTGCGATTTGATCGTCGAAGCCGTGTTTGAGGACCGTGCACTCAAGGCGCGCGTGACACAGGAAGCTGAAGCGCAAATGGCGGTCGGCGGAGTTTTTGCTTCGAATACCTCCACACTTCCGATTACCGGATTGGCCGAGGCTTCGAAGGCTCCTGAAAATTTCATCGGCCTGCATTTCTTTTCCCCGGTGGACAAAATGCAGCTTGTGGAGGTCATCGTCGGCAAACAAACCGGTGACTACGCACTCGCCAAAAGCATCGATTATGTCTTGCAAATCAAGAAGGTGCCGATCGTGGTGAATGACAGCCGTGGATTTTTTACGAGCCGGATTTTCAAAATCTACGTCACCGAAGGTTTTGAATTGCTTGCCCAAGGCGTCAAACCTGCCCTCATCGAAAATGCGGCAAAAGCGGCAGGAATGCCCGTCGGACCCTTGGCCGTCGCCGACGAGGTCTCCATCGAATTGCTCTACAAAATCTTCAAGCAGACCGAAGCGGATGGCATTTCGCAAGAAGGCCCTGCCAAGGATGTGATTTTCAAGATGGTCGAAACGCTCGACCGCAAGGGCAAAAAAGAGGGAAAAGGCTTTTACGATTATCCTGAAGGTGGCAAAAAGACCCTCTGGAAAGGATTGTCGGAGATTTTTCCACCCGCGGCAGTTCAACCGGACGTCGAAGATGTCAAAAAACGTCTGCTTCACCTTCAAGCCTTGGAATCCATGCGATGCCTCGAGGAAGGCGTCTTGCGTTCTGTCGAAGATGCCGATATCGGTTCCATCCTGGGCTGGGGATTTCCGCCTTACACCGGCGGTGTCTTGAGCTACATTGATTTTGTTGGCGTGCCAGAGTTTGTGAGCGACTGCGAGGGCTTCGTCCACTCAGCCGGAAAGCGCTTTACACCAACGGAAAAGTTGAAACAATTGGCCCAAACGGGCGGTTCTGTATATCCAAAAGCATAAAAATCAGGTTTCGGTATGATCCCAAGGACGATTTACAACGAGGAGCATCTGATGTTCAAGCAGGCGCTCGAAGAATATGTCACCGCCCACATCGTGCCCAACAATCCGGCATGGGAAAAAGCGAAAATGATGCCCCGCGAGGCTTGGACCGGCGCAGGTGCGATGGGATTCCTCGCGATCAACGTTCCCGAGGAATATGGCGGCATGGGAATCAATGACTTCCGTTACAATGCCATCCTTGCCGAGGTGTATGGACAAGCCGGAATGGTCGGTCCTGCGATTGGTTTTCAGGTGCATTCGGATATCGTACTGCCTTATTTTTTGCATTACGGCTCCGAAGAAATCAAGCGCCGTTGGTTGCCTGGATTTGCATCGGGCGAAGTAATCGGGGCGATTTGTATGTCGGAGCCAGGTGCCGGCAGCGACCTGAAAGGTCTGCGCACCGTCGCGATCGACAAGGGGGATCATTACCGCATTACGGGTTCCAAAACCTTCATTTCCAACGGTTATACCTGCGATGTTGCCGTCGTTGCTGCCAAAACCAATCCCGAATTGGGCGCCAAAGGCATCAGTTTGTTTGTGGTCGACATGCACAGCAAGGGCGTGACGAAGAACAAACCCTTCGAAAAGGTCGGCATGCATGCCCAAGATACCTGCGAGATTTTCTTTGAGGACGTCGAAGTGCCCAAAGGCAACTTGCTCGGTCAAGAAAATCAAGGCTTTATCTACATGATGGAGCTCTTGCCGCAGGAACGGATTTCTGTCGGATTGCTCGGAATCGCTGCCGCCGAAGGCTGTCTTACGGAAACGATCAAGTACACCCGCGAGCGTCAGGCATTCGGTAAATCCATCTCTGAATTGCAAAACACGCGTTTCAAACTCGCCGAGCTCGCCACCGAAATCGACATGGGCCGCGTCTTCATGGATCGCCTTGTCGAATTGCACAACGAAGGCAAGCTTGATGCGAGCATGGCCTCGATGGCCAAGTATTCCATGACCGAATTGCAGGGCCGCGCTGCTGATATTTGTGTGCAGTTGCACGGTGGCAACGGCTATATGTGGGAATACTACGTCGCCCGCGCCTACGCCGATGCTCGCGCGCAACGCATTTACGCAGGTAGCAATGAAATCATGAAAGAGTTGATCGCCAGGAAGTTGTTTTCCTAAGAACCGGCCCCGAACTCGGGACACGGTGATCGACCACTCGTCGATGCCCGCTCAAAGGGAAGCGTAGAGGCGGAATTTGCAAACGGTGAAGTTCAGTCCAATAGGGTGGATAGGGGACTGATTTCGTGCTTCGCAACCTCCTAGATTCTGACTCGAGGAGGAAAGCCAGTTCTATGCCTTCCGTGCGATTTCAGTTCAAAATTCCGAATACTTAGGCCCTTGTTTCATCCGAACGAGATGATTCCCTTCTGCGCCAATTCCAGAATCCGATCCGCTTGATAGCCAAGCACAGAGGCCAAAACCTCCCGTGTATGCTCACCAAGGCGGGGCGCAGCCTCCGGAAGTTGCAGTGGTAAACTTCCTTCGCCAAAACCCATTGGGAATGAGGGGATTTCGAGTTGGCCAAGTTCAGGATCCTCCACCGTTTGCATCAGCCCCAGCGCTTTTACCTGAGGTTCAGCAATGGCGTCCTCCAAATCATTCACGGACGTGATGCAAGCATCGTGCTTTACGCCGAGTTCGAGCCATTCCGATCGGTCCTTTTCCAAAAACATGGCTTTGAGCCCGTTACCAAAGGCGGTGACATCACTTTGAATGGTGAGCAAATCTTCCCGGCCTAAAGCCGTCAGAAAACGTTTCAACAGCCATGCTTCCAACAATCCGAAGAAAATGACTTTTCCGTCCTTGCACCGATAGGAGCGGTAATCGGGGCGGCCGCCATTCATCCATGATTTTCCAGGCTGAGGAGCGGAAAAACCATTCGCGTTTTTGCTTGCAAGTTCGAGTAGGTTCAGAAAAAATCCTGAATGAAGCATGGATGCATCCATTTTTTGAATATCGCCAAGGCCCCGACCACGTCCGATCAAGGCTGCCAATGCCCCGAATGCCGCCATTTGTCCGGCAAACAAATCGGCCACGGGAGCCGAAAACACGGTGGGTAGCCCTTCCGAATCGGTCTGTGTATAGCTCAGATTTCCAGCGAGTGCCAAAATATTGTTGTCATGTCCTGCCAAATTTGCCATCGGGCCGACCTGCCCGTAGGCGGTGATGGGAATATAAATGAGCTTCTCCGAAACTTGCTCCGGCCGCATTCCCAGTGCTTTTTCAAGTGCACCAAGCCGTCCGCCGTCGATGACCACGTCTGCCTGCAACAGTAAATCCTTCAAAATGTTGGCACCTTCCGCTTGTCGCCATTGCACTGCTACACTTTTGAATCCGCCGTTGATCATTCGAAACATTGGTGAAATTGGTTGATTGTCAGCCATGTCTGTCGCGCCAACTTGCCTAAGGTAATCCCCTTTGTCTTGCTCCACCTTGATGACCTCTGCACCGAGCATCCCCAGCAAATAGGCTGCAATTGGGCCCGGCACATAATGCCCGATGAGCACCACCCGTATGCCTTTCAGCCAATCCACCTTCACATTTGAAGTATCCATCCCCCAAAATACCATCCTTTCTGAAGCCCCCCAACATAAATCCGCCCGTGAATCAAAGAATTGAGGATAAATTGAGTTTTCGTTTTGGCTTATTTCAAGTCTTTTTCTTTAATTAGAGTCGGTGAGGTAATGACCTGCAAATGGAGGATTGAACGGCGTGTTTTGACCCATGACAAGGATGAAATGCTAGTTCGGCCGAAAAAATGCAAGTCTAGCCGGAACGCAAGGCATAGATGAGACCAAGGATAGAATCGAAAATCTTGACCCTTTCGCTGGGGCTGTTCATTTTTTGGATGGGGACGGAGAATCCATGCTTTGGAACGCTCACGGACAACCGTGTCTATATCGAGCGGATTTTGCAGGCAACCAACCTCAAATTCGGGAAGGAATCACGCCCTGCAGCATTTGTTTTTCAGTTTTCTGAAGGGGATTCCCTAAGGATAGAATGCGCTGATTGCCAGACACGAATGCGGAATGTGGATGGGAAAGGTGCTGTAAGTCTCACCTTGGCCTCATCCTTGGAAAAGCGGTTGCTCACGGCTGAAATGCTCGGCAAATGGTTACCCGTTGTGAGTGAAAATGGCAAATTGGGCCTGTTGTTTGAAAGAAACGGCAGTGGCGAACGTTTGCTGACAATCGGAGCGATCACGCTTACACGCAAATCGCGTGTGGCTTCCGTTGATGTTCCGGGGAAATCGACCGGGTTGCTTGAAGTCAACAATTTCTACCTCGCAGGGCATGACATGGCGTTGGAGGAGAAAGCTTCGACATTTTTTTTCAAACTTCGGTCCGATGACCAAGTCAAGCTGGACTTGGTAGGAATTGACCGTTCTGCGATCGATGGTGTGGGATGCTATTTGTTTCGAATGGGGGAAGAGTACGCCAAAAAGCCCATCAAGGTCGGATCGGCGATGACAACCTCCGGTGGCAACAGCAACCATGATCTTTACGGTATCGAAATCACACATAATAAGGATGTGAAACAGGGGCAGCATTATCACCTCAGCGTAGCAAAAATCTCCGCTTCCAATCCCAGCACATCAAGCACCAAAGGCAAATGAAAAGAGCGGTATACATCTTCTTTGCGGTATTTGTCTCAGGTCTGCTGTTGGCATTCATGATGGATGACGACGATCAGAAACCCAAAATGGGCAAGGACAACCGTATTTCCGTCGAAAGAGTGTTGGAGGTGGTGAATCTGAACTTTCACAAGGATGTCGGTCAAACCTCCATTATTTTTCAGTTTGCACCTGAGGATTCGATCAAACTCGAGTGTGAGGAGTGTATCGTCAGGATTGCAAGTACCGACGAGAAGGGCGGCATGAAAATGAAGCTCCAAAGCATCGACAAAACCGAGGAACTGAAAGTGACATCCTTTAACCGTTGGTTACGCATCAACAGTAGCAATGGCAAGGTCGGTATTGTTTTTGAAAGGGACGGCGTTGGCGAAAAGGTGCTGAGCATCAAGTCGCTGAAGGTTTTGCGCAAGACACGCTCCCCCTATCTGGACGAAGGTGGTGTTGCAATGGGGCTTTTGGATATCAACAACCTTTACGTCGACAAGCTCACGAAGGACAATACTGCCATTCAGACAACTTTTTTCTTCAAGCTGAAGTCAGACGACAAACTCAAAGTAGACATCATCGGCGCAAATGGAGCTGTTCCGGCCAATCTGATTTGTTCGTTTTACAAAATCGGTGAGGAATATGATAAGAAGCCGCTCGCAACAGGAGCCGAGTTGCCTGTTCCGACGATCGATGGCGGCCAAGATTTGTTTGGATTTGAATTTGCACATATAAAGGATGTGAAAGGGGTCAATGCCTACCATTTGGACATTGCAAGGATACCGCTTCACACTGCAGGTTATCTTACCATTGAGGATTCGATCATTAAAAAGGACTCGGTGAGGCCGGTCGATACGATTATGATTGCCGAAGATGGTTTCTACGAAGGCCCCATTTTCCATTATACCGGTCCGGAAGGTACAGTGCGTAGCAGCATTCCCGGGAGGTACAACCTTCGAAGCGATCGAAATTTCCGTGCCTGTTACGATCTGACACTTTCGGATGAGGGCCTTCCTTCTGAGGCATGCATGGGTTGCGATACTTTTTGGGCGTTTTGGCTCGGCGCGGGGAATGCCAACATTAACCGGTACCTGTTGCAAGACAGCCTTCGCAAGCAGGCCTTGAAAGGAGGATTGATTGAAGGTTATGCCAAGTCAATGAAATCACGTGGCAACAGTCGCGGGGTTTTTCCGCCTGCAATGGCCGGGGAAAAGGTTTTTTATGCGATTATTCAACAAGGAGACAAGGAGCGGTTTCTCACATCAGAGTTCAGCGAATTGGATTGGGACGGAAGTGACAGCCTCCACACTTGGTCTTCAGAGGATTTTGTACCCTTGAAGGAGGGCAAACTCCATTACGTACCTGGAAGCACGCTTTCGCTTTGTGTTTGCAATAGCAGCAGCGTGTCCACAGTACCCTTTATGTTCAAATTTCAGCAGTTTTTGACAATCCCAAGGGCCAAAGACTCCATTGAAAAGGTCATTCCGAAGCCAACCGGAAGTCTTTTTGAAGTTTCCCCGAGCGAAGTGCAATGAGAAAGGTAAGTTCAGCAAAGCAATTTACGATCATCCGAATCCTGTTTGGATTGGTGCTGCTTGCGAGCTTCTTGCAAGGTTGCGGGGATCCGGTAACCAAGCAGGCCACAAGCCGCGGACGCTTCAAAGTGCGGAATTGGTTGCGCTATGAATTCCAGCAAATCAAAACGTTTTCCTATGGCAACAGCCAAATCAAGGAAAACAAACATGTGATTGGCTACGAGCCGTCATGGCTCGTGTACGACTCCTCCTATCTCAATTATCCGTTCCAACTGTTAAGCGACTTGGTCGTGGGCGAGTATGACCTCAACCCCAATACCGGCTTTCCGAGAAACGACTCCTCGATCAATGCATTTCGCAACAAGGATATCGTGGAGGTCGGATCGGGAATCAACAGTCAGCTTAACGTCTTGTTGGCTTTGACAGACTACAGTGATGCCGGATACAGGGCCTCCTTCCTGCCCGAGATACCCAAAAAGAATCTTTTCAACTCGCTGGATTTGATTCTTGACGAATTGAATGAAAAACGGGGTGGGGGAGATGAACGGGAAAAGGTGGGCATCCTGGTGGATTTTCCCAACGTTTCTTGGAACCATCGTTATGATTTCGCAGAATTTCTGGCGCGGATTAAAAAGGATCTGAACAACAAGGAAATCGGGAAAAGCTGCTTGCTCTATCTCGTTTTGCCTCCTGGCGAAGACCAATATGTACTGTACAAGGATTCGCTTTTTTCAGCCAAGGTGCGCCAAAGCGTCGATCTTTTTGTCGTACGCGCCCATGGCTTTGATGCCAATGTCTTTGAAGATGCCAACGGCTCGATGATCCCATTGGATCGTCCCGGAGAGTTGATGGATTTGGACAGCATCATCAGCTATTACAACCTCAAAGGAAAAATCCCGCTGAACCGCATGACGATCGAGGTACCTTACTATGCGGTTTTGCGCACTGATTCTGGCATGATGGGCCATCGACCGCTCATGCCTTTGAATGAAATGTTCAATACCGTTGCGGCACCGAGATTGCTGGACACCATGTCATTGTCCTTCAAATACAAAGTCGATACCCTTTCGTATTTTTTCCAGGATACCCTTTCCTTGAATCTTGCCTATGATTGGGCTGTGAGGCGGAAATTGGCAGGAATCGGGATTTATGGGCTGGGATATGGTCACGGGATCGACAATCCTCAGATTGCCGAAGGGCTCTGGCAAATTGTCGCCGACAATTTTGGCGAACCCGCTCCAAGACTGTTTTTCCCGGGAATTGGATTTTTGCTTTGTTTCTTTGGTGTGGGAGTCGTCGGCTCCGTGATTGTCAATTGGGAAGTGCGTTATGCGCTGCGTGAAAAAAGAACAAAGCTGTGGTACTATGGGGCATTGCTATTTTTTATCATATTCGCTGTGATAATGTGTGCATTGCCAGTTTCTGTGATTCCAATTTTTTGGAAGTTGGTTTCTTTGGTGATTTTGCTGATCTTCCCACTCGGTAGAAAAGCGTTTAAGTTTTTCTTTAAGGTAGCCAAATAGGTTCCCGACGGTCTAATTAATTGAGGAGAAATTGAAAAAATTCTGGACATGGTTCAAAGAAAAGGCTTGGCCTTGGGTAAAACTCCTGCCACGGGCAATTTTGTTAGGAATTGTCACCGCCTTTGGTTACGATCTTCTTGTGTCGGGAAGTTTTAAGTTATATATTTACGTAATCGGGATACTGTTAGCCATTCCTGGGTTCTATGTCATCATCATCCTCTCCCGCTCCATCAAGCGTTGGGAATATAAGCCTGAAGGTGGTGAGGGTGCTGCCAAGTAGCCAAGTTTGTCGCAGTCGTTCGTTTTAAATTCGCAATTGCAGTTCACTATTCTGAAACTATCTCAATCTATAAAGCAATGATTCATCAGGTATTGCCAGCCATCGTCAGAGAATTGACCGAGTATCTAGAATCCCGATTTGGCATCAGTGATGACCAAGTCACATTGGGAAACGTTGTGAACCAAGACGGCAGCTTGGCCGTTGACGGAAACAAATTGGTCGTTTCTTTGATCAACATTGCCCGTGACGGATCCAAGGGATCGATGTCGGGACTTGGTGGAAATGACCACCCGCCGGTGTTTGTGAACCTCTACGTCATTTTTGCAGGGGTTTACAACCAGAGCAACATCAGCAGCCAAGACTATTTGGAGTCGCTCAAGATGATTTCGGGTGTCATTTCGTTTTTCCAGGCACGATGCATGTTTGATGCGCATACCACTCCCGATTTCCCAGCTGATGCAGGCCGTATCGTTTGCGAAATTGAAAACGTTGAGTTCCGCGAATTGGTGAATCTTTGGTCACTTTCAGGAGCCAAATATGTTCCGTCGATCATCTATCGTTTCCGCTCCCTCAATATGGAGGAAGGCCTTGTTACCGATGAGATGCCACATGTTGGACATTTTTCCGGTCTCGGTGGTGGTAAAACCCGCTTCTAAGCCAGCGCTAATCAGGAGATCGCATTCATGATCAATTTACAAGTTGAAAGTAGGCACAAAGAGTTCTTTGGAGTCTTGTGCATGCACAACTATTATAGTGACAAAATCTGCAGGGACTTGGAGTTCGTGCCCACTTTGGAGACAGCCATGCTGCTCCGAAATTACAAGCTCGTGTTCAAGTCCGCAGCTTTTGGATTCGTGGTGCTTTATACTCCAGGAGACAGCGAGGATCGGTTGCGCAAAATGCCACCCAAGTCCAGGTTGAGTTTCGTGGTGAAGAACAAGAATCAAAGGTTCATGAACTTCACACAGATACCGTTTTGGCCTGAAGGAGTGACATTTCACTACAGCAATCTGTACGGCGGGCAGGAGGATTTGAAGATGGAATATCCGCCCGATGTATACTATTATTTTAAGGGACTTAAAGTTGGAGATGTCAAGAAAAAGTTGTTACATTTACCTGAGCACGTACTATTGACCAAGCGAGCATCAAAGTTTAACCTCGCGTTGGACAATGGTGGTCGTCAGGAAAATGGAGTCAGCTACGACAGTATTGTGCTCAAGGATGAATTTGGTGATGAGGCCTTGACCGCAGGGGTTCCTTTCAAGAAGAAATTCCGGGATGCCCAAAAGGACTTGTTGAAAAGGTATGTAGATCACCACGCACGGAACCTTTCCAAAGAGGGATTGTCACCGTCTGAGAAGGAAAAACGTTTCATTGAAATCTTCAACCAGCAGGAAAAGGAACTGTCAGCGATGCCGATGAGCGATCATTCCATCGATTTGAGGCATGCTCCTTCCGGCAAATATTCAGTTGGATTGGGTAACCACGGTACTTCGACGGTTTATGTGACCGAGAATCCGGAAGCACAGTCCTTTGGAATGCTCGACATCCATTTGGATGCTCCGACCGACGCTCTTTTAAATCGTGCAGCCGATTCACCCGAGGAGGTGATTAATCCGCAGCTCTTTAATTTTCATTTTGAGGCTAGATCCACCTATTGGCGCTACATCTTTATGAATTACGAAGGCAGCAAAATCACCCCCAAACTCGTGCGTGACGAAAACAGTGTGATTGAATTCACCGAGCCCGTGGAAAGCAGGCTTGAGCAAATGGGAACGCCAATGCATTATTGTCAGTCAGAAATGCCTGTTCAATTGCAAGACAGACCTGTTCAAATGCTGTTCTTGGCACGGATGAATGGAAAACGCAGCATGAAGGAGATTCGTCTCCCGACCCCGGCGGCCGACAGGGTAAAACCGGAACGCCAACCAAATGGTGATGGGGAAAAGGTTTTTTCAGAGGTCTACGTTTATTTGTAGATTTCCAAAAGGTTAGTAAATACACTTTCTACAAAATACAGAAGTTCAATCAATTCAAAGACAACTGATTATGAGCTATTTTAAGACACCCGGTGTATATATCAAGGAGCAGGATGCCTTCGGCAGCTCCGTGGTGGCTGTTCCAACCGCGGTCCCTGTTTTCATTGGTCACACCCAAAAAGCTGATCGGGATGGCAACTCCCTGTTGTTCAAACCAACAAAAGTCAAGTCCTTGGCTGAGTACCGTGAAATGTTTGGTCAAGGTCCGACCACAACTTTCAAGATCAGCAAAGGCGAAGCAGGCGGTCCAAACTTGGAGTTTGACACCAAAACCCGTTTCCTTTTGTTCGCAGGCCTTCGCTTGTTTTATTCCAACGGCGGTGGTGAGTGCTACATCCTTTCTGTAGGTACCTACAATGACGAGCTTGACCCAGAGAAATTTGGCGAAGCCCTCGGTATCCTCACAAAGGAGCAGGAGCCAACCATCGTTTGCGCACCTGATGCGGTGTTGTTTGGAAAAGACGATTGCTATTCCCTCTACAAAGACATGTTGCAGCATGCTGGCGCAAAAATGCGTAGCCGTGTCGCCCTCGTCGACGTATGGGGTGGCTATGATGTCAAAAACAAAGACAAAGCTGTTCAGGACTTCCGCGAGAACATTGGTCAAAACCAATTGGCATTCGGTGCTGTGTACTATCCATGGATCCACACGACCGTAGTACCTGCCAGCGAAGTTGACTTCCGCAACATCAGCAACCGCAAGGATTTTGCTGCCATGTTGTATTCGGATATCAAGAGCTCGATGGGAATTTCCGGTGGTGGCGATGAAGGTGCCAAGAACTTGGCTGCCGCTAACAAAGTCATCGACGGTATCAAGGAAGAAAAGGACATCGAAGGTGCCAACAAGAAACTCGCTGGAATGAGCGACAAAATTGCCGGTTCCAAAGAAAAAGATCCTGCCAAGGCACAAGCCGAACTGAAGAAGCAAGCTGCTGCTGCATTTGCAGGTAGCGGTGATCCAGCTGACGCAGGCAAATTGGCTCAGATCGAGGCTGCCGTGAACCAAGTGCTCAACGACGACGCCGATCCAAAAGTAATCGCTTCAACTGTCGGTGCATTGTCTCCTTTGTATAAGGTGGTAATGAAAAACATCCGCGAGGAGTTGAACCTGTTGCCACCTAGCCCAGCGATGTGCGGTGTCTACGCCTTGGTCGATTCACAAGAAGGTGTGCACAAAGCCCCTGCCAACGTGAGCTTGAACAGCGTGGTTCGTCCAGCATTCCCTGTGAACAGTGACGATCAAGAAGACTTGAACTCACCTTTGAGCGGCAAAGCGATCAACGCGATCCGTTCCTTCGTGGGCAAAGGTGTCTTGGTTTGGGGCGCTCGTTCGATGGATGCCAACAGCCAAGACTGGCGCTACATCTCTGTCCGCCGTACCTTGATCATGATTGAGCAGTCGATCAAAAACTCTGTGGAAGCCTACGTGTTTGAGCCAAATACAGCCCGCACCTGGTTGAAACTGAAGACGTCGATTGACAACTTCCTTACCGAAGTGTGGAAAAATGGCTCATTGGCCGGCTCGACACCTTCACAGGCATTTGAAGTTAATGTCGGCTTGGGTTCGACAATGACGCCAAATGACATTTTGGAGGGAATCATGCGTGTCAGCATCAAAGTGGCGATCACACGCCCTGCAGAATTTATCGAAATCACGTTCGAGCAGAAAATGCAGGAATCTTGATAACTTTTTTTAGTAGTTTTTTTGAAAATTGTTTGGAAAGTTTCAGAAAGCTGCTAAATTTGAAATATTATTATTTGAACGGTTTATTCACTATTAATCACTTTAATTCTTAAAGCTATGGCAGTTCATATTACAGATTTGAAAGTCTCTGCTTCGTTTCACTATGAAGTAATTATTGATGGTGCCACCATCAGCTTCCAGGAGTGCAGCGGTTTGACGCTGGAAAATGAGAAGATCGAGTATCGTCACTCGAACTCCCCAGTATTCAGCAAAGAAGTTCGTATCGGTTTGACCAAGATGCCTGACATCACCTTCAAAAAAGGCGTGTTCGAAGGCGACAGCAACCTGATCGACCTCTTCAACAAGACATTTGACAAAGCTTACATGTCACATGTTGACGAGCGTTTCGACGTTTCGATCAACTTGCTCGACGAAGTTGGCAGCGTTGTGATGTCATGGAACGCTACAAGCTGCGTAGTCATCAAACTTGAAGGTCCAACCCTCAAGTCGGATGCAAGCGAGGCTGCGATTGAGTCTTTGACCATCGCAATCGAAGGCTTGGCCGTTTCTTTGTAATCCTGAAAGTTGACGTGCCCTAGGCTTTCAAAGTCTAAGGAATGTCCTAAAAGTTAGGTTTTACCCGGTGGCTTATGCCACCGGGGGAAACCTTTTGTTTTTAAAGGACTTTAACTATCACTAAGATTATGGCGACTTTAGAAGAGCAGCTCAAAAGAGCCGTTACAAATGTGAAGCATCATACTTTTCATCTCACTGAAAAGGATCATTCGATATATCCTCGGTCAGCGCCCCCAGCATTTTATTATTCCGTTGAGATTGGCGGCTTTGCAGCAATTCAAGCCGCATTTCAGGAAGCATCAGGGTTGGAGGTTTCAATGGAAACAGAGCCAATCGCCGAAGCTGGTTTGAATGCCTACAGCCATAGAGTGCCGAAGCGTACTTCCTACAACAATCTTGTTTTGAAGCGGGGTTTGGTTACTGATGATTCTGCCATGGTGGATTGGGTACGCGACTCGATTCAAAGCGGCTTGAATATGCGTATTAAGCCAAAGAATATTACAGTTAATCTACTTGATCCCGAGACCGGAAGCCCCCTTAAGTCTTGGTGTTTTATCGATGCATATCCTGTCAAATGGTCCGTGGGACCATTGAATTCTACCGAGAGTGCTTTAACGATCGAAAACATAGAATTCGCCTACGCGTTCTGGACATTGACATAGTTGCACTATGGCAATTGAGATCAGAGAACTTGTTGTGAAAGCTACTGTGAATAAATCCTCCAGCGGTAGCAACTCTGATTTTGTGACCAAAAATGATCTTGTAAAGTTTCAAGATAAATTGGTTTCTAAAATCTTAGGGAAGGTCAAAGATTTGATACAAGAAGAGAGGTCATTTCGTTGATTAAGTTCATCTAACTGAGAGAATCTTATGGTAAAGTTTAAAATACATGGTCTGACTTCAATTGATGCAGCTCCAGGTGCAGGTGGTTTTGTGCTACAGTTGAATCCCGAATCTATTAAAAGAAACCGTGCCATTGTCATAGAAGCAAGTAATGCTGGCAATACGGGAACCCAGGTGAATCAATACAAAACCTATGGTGATGAAACCATGGATTTGGATTTTTATCTGGATGGTACAGGCGCGATTGCGGGGAGCCCAGATTCTGTTGATGATGTGATTACGGCTCTGACAGCTGAAATATATGAGGTCGATGGAAGCATACATAAGCCAAAGTACCTTTTCGTTGAGTACGGTTCCTTTTCTTTCCGCTGCATGATGACCGCCTTTAATACGGAGTATCATCTATTTGATCTTGACGGGAAGGCGTTGCGTGCTAAAATCCATTTGTCACTCAAAAGTTTGCGTGCCGAAACTGCGGATGTTGATGCTCAGATGTCATCTCCTGATATGTCACATGCATTTACAATCAGAGAGGGTGATACACTCCCTTTGCTTTGTAAGGAGGTCTATGGCAAAATGGACTATTATCTTCAAGTAGCAGAGCATAATGGACTTACAAACTTCCGTGAATTGGAAGTTGGCTCAGTCATTGAATTACCACCGCTTCAACGCTAATCATCGAAAGTCATGGCCACTTCTCCTCTCAGTCAAGAAACTGATCTCGTATCCTTTAGTATAATGGTTGATGGCCAAGAGATACCTGGTTATCTGGTTGCTATTGGCGTGGAGGTCAAAAAGGAAATCAATAAGATTCCAACCGCAAGTGTGGTCTTGTTGGATGGAAACCGTGCAGAGAGAGATTTCAAGCACTCTGCAGAAGATCTTTTTAAGCCTGGCAAGAAACTCAAGATTTCAGCTGGCTACCACCAAAAGGAAGAGACCATTTTTGAAGGTCTCATCGTTGGACATGGAATTCGTATTCCAGAAGACGGAAATCCTGAACTTTGTATCAAAGCCGTTGACGCAGCAGCCTCAATGACGGTACAAAAGAAGAACAGGTATTTCGTTGATGCGAAGGACAGTGACGCCATCTCCAAGGTTTTTGGTGATCACGGAGGCATTACGGGTTCATGCGAGGCCACGCCATTCCTGCATGAGCGTGTGATTCAAATTGATAGCACTGATTGGGATTTTGTCTTGTTACGTGCGGATCAAAACGGCCTGCTTGTTGTCGTAGATGACGGTAAGGTCGCTGTAAAGAAACCAGAATCTAGTAAGGATTCTCTTTCACTCACCTTTGGAAAGGATATCGGAAGTCTGGAATTGGATATTGATGCCCGATTTCAGGTTGAAAAAGTGACCGTTGAAAGTTGGAATCTATCGACGAATGAAATCACCAAGAGTGAATCTTCTGAACCGACAGTTCCAGCAATTGGTAACCTAAAAGGTAAAGAGTTAGCATCTATCTTGAGTGCAAGTGACTATCACATGCATTCAGCCGGCCCCATTGATGCCAGCGACTTAAAAGCATGGGCAGACTCCAAGATGATGCGTTCGCGGTATTCAATGCTGCGCGGCAAAATTAAATTCTACGGTACTGCTGCCCCTAAACCTGACACAACGGTCAATTTGTCTGGTCTTGGTACCAGATTTACTGGCTCTGCTTATATCTCTGGAGTGCATCACCGGATCAAGGATATGCACTGGGAGACGGAAGTGACAATCGGCCTTCCGCCCCAAATGTTTGCTGAGTCCCAAAGGGATATTCAATCCCCTTCGGCATCTGGTATGCTTCCAGGTGTGAATGGCGTACAGATCGGGGTGGTTCAGAAAATCCATGAAGATCCGCAAGGGGAAAGCAGGATTTTGGTGGATATCCCAGTGATTTCCCCATCTGGAGATGCCGTATGGGCACGTCAGGCCACATACTATGCCACGAAAGAGGCTGGAAACTTCTTTTATCCGGAAATCGGAGATGAGGTATTGCTTGCCTTCATCAACGATGACCCTCGCTACCCGATCATCATCGGTTCGGTGCATAGCAAGAAGCATATGCCCGCCTATACGCCCGATGGCCCCAACACCTACAAGGCGATCACCACCAACTCGAAAATGAAAATCGAGTTTGAGGATGTCAAAAAGATCATCACGATTTGGACGCCAGCCGGGAATCAGATTGTCATCAGCGATGAAGACAAGTCGATTACCATCTTGGATGAGACCGCCAATAAAATGGTGATGGATCCCAAAGGCATTACCTGGCATACCCCCAAAGACTTTAAGTTGACTGCCGATGGCTTGATCGATATCAAGGCCACAAAGACGATCTCAATCCAAGCAACGCAGGATTTGACGATCAAAGGCATGAACGTGACGAGTCAGGCACAAGTTGCGATCACGATGAAAGGGGCCACAGCCGAAGTGAATGGATCTGGTATGACTACCATCAAAGGTGGTATGGTGATGATCAACTAATCACCTGATTTACATAGGAGATACATAATGTCTGAAAATACTTCCTTTTTAGGACGTGGATGGAGCTTCCCGCCAAGATTTGACGGGAAGCTCGGTCAATTAGAGATGGTCGAGTTGGATGAAGATGTCCGCGAAAGTCTTTGGATTTTATTTTCCACAAGGCCCGGCGAACGTCCGACGAATCCCGAGTTTGGATGCAAGGTCCATGAACTTGTGTGGAGGCCTCTGAATCAAGCAACAATATTCTTGATCAAAGAAGCCATCGAGGCCGCCGTTGCCAGGTACGAACCGCGTATTAACATCGAGGAAATCCACGTGGACACCGACGAACGTGCAGGAACTATCTTCATCCATTTGGATTATACGGTAACAAAGGTTAATGTTAGGACAAATATCGTGTACCCTTACTACAAGATAGAAGGTACCGACATTGTAGCTGTTTAAGTCAGTCAATCATCCTTGCTTTAACATTTTTGTTTTCGGATTTATGGGCGTCTCTAGACAAAAAATAACCCCCAAGCGCAAAGGCACTTCGCAACACTC
Source organism: Bacteroidota bacterium (assembly GCA_016718825.1). Classification (NCBI taxonomy): domain Bacteria; kingdom Pseudomonadati; phylum Bacteroidota; species Bacteroidota bacterium. The sequence goes on from JADKCL010000009.1 coordinate 90,781, forward strand.
GCGGCTGTCTGAAAAGTTGCTGCCAGAATATTTTGGCGTGGATGAGCGGACCCCCGCTGATTTCATGGCATTCACAGCTGCTTACGCCAACGAAGTGGGATTCTTTGATCCCGAAGCAGAAGCGAAAGGCATCAGCCGCACGTGGGAAGGCTTTTTCACAAAAGACATTTCAGTTGTACTCGCCGCGATTGTAGGGCAGGATGTCGATCGTCTTGATGCCACTTACGAACACCTTGTACAGAAAGTCAGTTCGGTACACGAGCCGCTTCCCAAGCAAGATGCCTTTGAAGAGTTGTTTTCCTTCATGGTTGAGATTGCCCGCAAATTGCCGGCTTGGCTCAAGTATGTCGTGAAAATGCAAGGGATGGAAGACTCCCTTGAATACGAAGTCGAAAAGGAACTTTGGAAGGTTATCGAACAGAACCTTCACGAAGCGCTTTTGCACCTCAACGAAACCGTAACCCAAGCCGGGGCAAAAGGCCTTTTGCCTACTTTTCGCGAAGTGCCTTTTGTCGATTATTTGCCACTCCAAGGTGAAGCTGAACTCGAAGAGGTACAACTCGAAATCTTCAAAGGGCCAAGTTTGGTGCACCAAATCGATTTTGCTTTGGTGGAGCTGCGGTCGATTTATCAGGTGATCATCAATTGCCTTTCCTATTCGAAGGTGCATTTTGAGAAGTACTATCAGCGGTCGTTGAAGGAAAAAAGCACGCACCATCCTGATACTGCCTTGTTTATGGCCTTCTTGGACCTGTACAAGTATGCCCAGAATGACCTCAACGCGATCACGTTGAGGCATTTGGAGTATTATTATGTGCGGATTTTGGATCAAAAATACCGCCCTGCAATCAGTGACGCAGTGCACGTTTGCTTCGAATTGGTCAACAATGCCCAGGTTTGCCGTCTGCCAACAGGTTCGTTGTTGTTTGCCGGCCGACTCGACGATGGGAGTGAGATTCACTACCGCACCACTGAAGAGGCCGAAATCAATCAGACACAGATTGCTTCCCTCAAATCGATTTTCGTTTCCCGTGTTTTGGAAGGCCAAACATGGACCTACAAACTTGTGACCGGGATGTATGGCGCGCCCGTGGCCAATTCTTTGGATGGTCGCGGTATGCCATTTGACGGAAATATCCGCGATTGGGCGTTGTTTGGAGAGGAGCAATACAAGGCAGGGCGAAGCACCATGCAGCCTGCCGACATCGGATTTGCCATTTCCTCGCCCATGTTCATGTTGGCGGAAGGCACGCGCAAGGTCAAAGTTCATCTGACGTTTTCAGAGTCGCAGGATACCGAAGGTACCTACCGCAAGCTCATCGAGGATTTGAGTCAGGGTACAGACGAAGAAAGCTTGAAGTTTGCCTTGTTGGAGGTGTTTGGCCGAGGTAAAAACTGTGCATTCAACATCCTTGCAAGTGGTGCCAATGGCTGGATCGATGTCGCGGATGAGGCTTCCAATGAGCTTTTTATCGAAAGCCGTCCTTGGAGCTGGAACCGGATCACAGTCGCTTTTACCATCCCCGCTTCTTGCCCGCCGATCGTCCCGATCGATCCGACGAGGATGAATCCTGAAGGATTCACGACGAAATTTCCAGTTGTGAAATTCGGTCTCAATCCAAGGAAGACACCATTTGCCTACACTTTCCTTGAAACCTTGAGGTTTGATCAAATCGACATAGAAGTGGAAGTCGACAAGGTCAAATCAGTCCTCGCGTTTAATGATTTGGGCCGTTTGGATTCCACGCAACCGTTTCAGGCATTTGGACCGGTACCCAGCAAGGGATCTTATATGTTGCTCGGCTCTGCGGAGATTTTCCGCAAGAAATTGACCAACCTCAAAATTTACATTGACTGGCAAAATCTGCCACAACGGGGTTTTCAGCATTATTTCAACGAGTATTTTGATGGCGAGGTACTTCTCACGGAAGACAAGTACAAGGTCAACTTGACCGCCCTTTCAGGCTATGAGTTCAAGCCGGGCGAAAAGGATGATCCGCTTCCATTCAAGCTTTTCCCTGCTGAGGTAGGCAAGACATTGACAGTCATTAGTGTCGAGGATCCAAGCCGCCTGCAAATCAGGCCAAACCCCGATATGCGGGAAGTGGATTTCTTTGACAATAAAACTCCGATTGGATTCCTCAAACTCGAACTCAAGGAGCCACGTGAAGCATTTGGCCATGCCTTGTATCAAGAGCGTTTGTCCCATATCGGGATTCACAATGCCAACCCGGAGCAAGTAGAGAAGCTGCAATACCCCAATGCGCCGTTCAGCCCGTTGGTCAAAAATGTCTATTTGAGCTATCGCGCTGTCGACAAAATTTTGCCAGAGCAATTTGAGCCAACAAGTCGTAACTCTATTTACCATATTCACCCATTTGGTTCAGCACCGGTCTTTTCGATGGGGCAAATGGTGATGAAACATGCGGCGCTCATCCCGGAATATCGGGAAGATGGATACTTGTATATCGGTCTCAAAGGCCTCCGGCCACCGCAAGAGCTTTCTTTGTTGTTTCAATTGGCAGCGGGCAAAACGACCTTCACTGCGCAATTGCCCGAAATGGAATGGTGTTATCTCTCCAACAACGATTGGGAGCCGTTGCGTACCATTGACATTCTGTCAGACACAACAGAACGTTTCACCCGCACAGGGGTGATTCGGATGCGTTTACCTTCGGCGATGACCGACCAAAATGGCATCCTTCCCGGCGAAAATTTCTGGTTGAGGGTAGCAATCAAGGGCGATACGGAAAACTTGTCCAGAGCGCTGGAAATCAGGTCGCAGGCTGTGCGGGCCGAATGGGTTGACAACGGACGCAGCGAGCGGCTCAGAGAGCCTCTCAAAGCGGGCTCCATCCGCTCATTGGTGCACAAACGTCCAGAAATCAGAGGAGTGGTACAACCTTATCCTTCCTTTCACGCGCGTGCAGCTGAGGTGCGCGACGAATTTTTCCAAAGAGTAAGTGAGCGCCTTCGCCACAAAAATCGCGCGATTTCCCATTGGGACTTTGAGCGAATCATATTGGATCGTTTCCATACGATCAATCAAGTCAAGTGTCTAAGCCATATTTCTGATCCCGACTACATTGAGGCGGGGGGACTGCGTGTCGTGGTGATTCCGGCAAGCAATCAAGCAACCGATGAGTTGACACCAAAAGTCAACCACGGTACCTTGCTCAATATCCAGAATTATTTGATGGACAATGCCAGTCCATTCATCAGTCTGCGGGTCAGTAACCCCTCCTATGAATATGTCAGGGTCAATTGCCGCGTAAAATTTGCCAACAACAAAAACAACGGGGATTCGCTGGAGAAATTGCGAAAAGACATTCGCAGTTTTATATGTCCTTGGCTGTCAACACCAGACGGGGACGTTGAAATTGGTGGAAGTCTGAAAGTCGAAGACCTTTACAGGTATATCAAGTCGCTGAGTTACGTGGACTACGTCACCAAGTTTGCTGTCTTGCACTTCTTTGTGGAAGACGAAACGACGGGAATCTATCAGCTGTTGAGTACCGCGGATCCAAGACTCAGCGAAACGGAAAGAAGCTACATCCGCGCACGGAAGCCTTGGTCGGTTCTGATTCCAGACAGCGACCATGAGATCGAGTTTACCGAGCGCGAACTTGAGGTTTCTCCCGACTTTTCACTGGAACCCGTTGACTTTCAAGGCAGATTCCAAATTTCTCCGCACCTGATCAAGATTCTTCCAAAAGTGGTTTTGCCGCAGGATAATCCCAATATTCGCTATGAACAGGAAGATCAGATGCGTATATTTGTTGACCTACCTGACTAAAAGATAATATGGAAGGGAGAGCCCAGCTCAAGAAAAAATTCGAAGCAGCCAACATTGGCTATGAGTCCTATAGAGCACTCATCGATTCGACCATCAACAAAAAGGATGATGGTATTGATATTGATGAACGTGACGGACTTCGTCTCGCCCCGGGCAGCGATTCCGGCAGGTTGCTGAGCCTCTTTGGCGACCGCGCGGGCACTTCTGCCGAATGGTTCATCCGACTGAATCCTGAAAACACCAAAGGTCTTGACATTTCCAGCGAACTTACCCAAGGTCGCACTTTGTTTTTGACGGTGGAAGAGGAGTTTGTGGACGATGAATTGATCCATGAGGTACGAGTCGGCATTGGGACGATTAAACCGCAGTTTACCCTTGATGTCGAGGGGACTGTGGCGATGCGTGCGCGGGTAGGCACCTTCAAAGCCGACAGCGTACCGGCTGATAAGCAATGGCATACGATTTTGGCAGAAAACGATGGGCTGAACGATTGTCAGGCCTACGAGATTTTTGCACATATCTATGACGGCAAAACTGAGCGTTATTCGCTCACCCATGCGGTCATCTTGATCTCCAAAGGTCGCCGCGGAGAAAGGATCAAGATCACAAGGGCAAGTAGCCGTTATCTTTGGGGACGATTCCTCAATCGCATCAAGTTCAGGATCAAGCGCGAATACGGCAAGGAAGTCGTGCAGATGCGTGCGCGCGACCATTACGGTTTTACCGTCGATGGGAAGCCTAAAATGATTTTCTACCGCGTCACCAAAATTTGGGACAAAGCGTTTGAAAACGAAGGTTACCGCGAACGTCGCAACGTCAAGCAGACGATGCCCAAGCGTATCAAGATCAAAAATGCCAATCAACTGCGGCAAAACGATTGATCTTCAAAAGTTTACTCACAGCGTAAAGCATAGGAGATATGGCTAAGGAACCCGCCAGCATTCCCAAGGAACCCAAGGTTCCCGACAGTCAAAACTACGCCCTTCTCAAAGCGGCGGGTGTTGACCGTGTTCAGGAACTTGCAGGTGATATTTGGACGGATTACAATCAGCATGATCCAGGCATCACCATTCTGGAGCAGCTTTGTTACGCCATTACCGAAATGGCCTATAAAAGCGGGATGTCCATGGACGACCTGCTCTACGCAAAACGCGAAGTTGCATTTGACCCCAAAGACAACGCTTTCTACCAGGCTGACAAAGTGTACCCTTGTAGTCCGCTTACGCAGATGGACTACCGCCGATTGCTCATCGATCACCTTTACCCTGAGGTGAAGAATGCATGGTTGACACCCATGGAAAGTGGTTCCTTTGGCGTGAACATGTCCGGTTTGTTTGAAGTGAGCCTCATTCTCAACGACAATGCCCCGGAAGGCCGCCAAAAGGCAAGGGAAAATGCATTCCGACTGCTCAACAAGCATCGCAATCTTTGCGAGGATTTTGACAAGGTGCGCGTGTTACAGCCGTTGCAGCTTGTGGTGAAGGCAGACATTTCCTTGGATCCCAAGGCGCATGCCGAGCAAGTCATCGGGCATATTTACTATGAATTGGCCAATCTTTTCGCGCCACTTGTACGGTTCCGTACGATGGATGAAATGTTGGAAAGTGGCATGAGCCTCGAAGAAATCTTCAATGGCCCGTCGCCAAAGCATGGTTTTGTCGATGTCGATAGCCTCAAAAGTTCTGGAACCACACCCGAATGGACAATTTTGCATCCGGCAAGGCTCGTGAATTTGGTGCGGGAAATCAAAGGTGTAGAGCGCGTTTCGCAATTGGAAGTAGGTGTTTTTGTTTCCACCGAATTGCCAGAAGGATTTCGCTTGGTCGAAAAAATGAAGGGTGATGAGGAATTTGACGGTTATTACCTTACAAGCAGCGACAAGAAGCTGCCACGTGGGCATAAAATCAAAACCATCAAAAATGCGAAAAAGGACATTCCAGCGGGATTGTATGTCGTCCGGGAGCAAGATCAAGTTCCGGATGGCTATTATCCGCAGTTGAACGTCGAAGGCATGATTGCCAATCGCACCGTTTCCTGCAGCATCGAAGGCCTTCCCTACGAATATGATCCGGAAAGCGTGCGCAAAGCGTATGAGAGGCTTGTTTCTGAGCAGCTTACGCAATATCAGCACGAATTGGAGTTCCCTGAACGCAAAGGCTCGTCCAAGCGTTCCGTGGAGGAACTTGCCCATTATACCAGTATTCAAAACAGCTTCCCTGAAATCTACGGGATCGGAGACTACGGTGTAGCCAAAAGCCGCCCGCTTGAATGGCGCAAACACGCCCGGCATCTGAAGGCCTATCTCTTCTTTTTTGAGCAGGTCATGGCAGACTATTTGGCACAGTTGACCAATTTCTACCAGCTGTTTTCCCTGAAAGAAGAGGTGCCGGCAACGTATTTCCACCAAGTTCCGACCGTGCCCAACCAAGATTGGATCCTGAAGCCGGGACAAACGGTTGAAGAACTGAAAGCGGCCTTGGATCGCATTGGAGGTTCCTTTGATCCGATGGCCGATCGCCGAAATCGTGCGTTAGACCATCTTTTGGCCCGTTTTGGAGAGGAATTTCTCTCGGATGCCTACAATGCGATCACCCGCAATGCCATCGAGGAAAATCAACAGAAGTTTGAGAACGAATTGATCAAAGCCAAATTACGTTTTCTGGGTAACGTCGTAGAACTCGGACGTGACCGTGGACGTGGTTTGGATTACCTTTCTTACGCAGGGGGAAATGAGGTCACCGATTTTGTGACCCACAATACGGCCTTGCAAAAGCGCTTGGCGCTGCTGTTTAACATGAAAGACCATCAGCATGTCTCCTTGGCCGATGCCATCAGGGATGCCGAAGGTGTGGGTTTTGGAAAGAAGCCCAAGGTCAAGGCGGAACCAAAATCCGGAGCGGCCTTTGTTTTTTCGGCCAAAAACAAGGATGTGCTTTCCACCGTCATGAAAGATGGGCTTACCCGTGATGCTTTTGTGATTGAAGAAAACGCGAAAAAGAAGGGCGAATTCCAGATTTTCTTCTCGGCCATCGGTGGAAAATCTGCCAAGGAGCCGGTGTTTACAGCTGCTTCACCCGAAAAATGCGAAGCTGCCATCACTGCGCTGATGCGCCGTGTACGTGAATTGAATGCGATTTCAGAGGGTTTTCACCTCGTCGAGCACGTATTGCTGCGCCCGGTCGGGCAGGTGATGCATACATGGTACCTCGTGCGTGAGGGCCGCATTTTCTTGGAAACGCCGGTCATGGAACGCGTTGCATTCGAGGATGAATTTAAACAGTTGCTGAAGGACAGAGCCACTGATCCTGAAAACTATGTGACCACAGGCACACCCGACGAAGGTTTTACCTTGGTATTGACCGGCGAAGACGGTTCGGTGGTGGCTTACAAAGAAGGTTATATCGACGAAACTTCCGCTGAGCGTGAGCGCGATCGGATCGTTTTGTTGATTTCGCAAATCGATGATCCTGATTCAGGATTGATCATTCGCAAGGAGCAACACATTCCAAAGGGTGCATTGCTTGCCGACGACTTTTACTCCTTGCAGCTCAGCGTCGTATTGCCCGCATGGCCCGTGCGCTTCCGCAATGAGAAGTTCCGCGCCTTGTTTGAACAAGTTGTCAAACTCAATGTGGCCGCACATACCCATGTCGAATGTTATTGGGTCGATCTCGCCGAAATGGCCGATTTTGAAAAAATCTACCTTGAATGGCGGACCGAAAAGGCCAAGATGCAGCCCAAACAACCTTGGCTCGATGAGCTTTCATGGTGTATGGTGATTCTGCTCAAGTTTTTTGCGGATCCCAATGATTCCCTCGTCATGAAAGAACTTCCCGGTTTGCGCGACAAACACGGGCTCAGCATGAGGTTTGGAGATGAAAGCGCCTGATCAGCCGCATTTTATCCAGAGATTCAAATTTGACTTTGAGATCGAAAGCAAGGAGGATGCCCATCGCTTGCATACCGATCTGAGCCGTATTTTCAATTCGAGTATCAAGGGTATGCTCGATGAGATCATGACCGATTTGGATGATCCCGGACACGTGATCCGCATTCCACAATTGGTGATTGATCTCGGTGAAATCTACGAGGGTTCGCTCGAAAAAGAAGTCTTGATGCGTTTTGAAACCGCATTCCGCAGGGAATTGGCCATGCGCGTCGGCGAATTACGCCATGGTCGCGCGGCCATTTCAGCCGACAAAGGAGAGCGCATTCCAGTGGTGCCCGCCCGCATGGAAATTGTCACTTTTTTCCTCGTCAATGGGCGGCTACCTGCAGGTGCCGAACAAATGGCCGGAAAGCTTGAATCCTTGATGCTCGAATTGTTGGAGGCCAATCCTGCAAACATTTTGCGGATGCTGAAAATGATTGCTCGGAAGGCAGGGGCAATCAAGCGCCTTTCGATGTCATTTTCGGAAAAGTTGATCGGCAAAATTTATGCGGCCATTGTGTCTGAAAATGCGCTCAGTGTCGCTGCAATTGAAAAAAAGTTGATTGCCGATACATCCAAAGTGGTCAAGGCGCCCAATTCCGTCGTGACCATGGAGGTGAGGCAGGCGATTTTCAGGTTTCTATTGATTGAGCCACCGGCAATTTTTGACAGGAAAAAGTTTCAAGCCGCTGTTTCCCAGGAGATTCGCACTGTATTTGGCGTAGATGCCTCGGAGAAACTCGGCGACGTGGAAGCGCAGCAAGAGGCATTTTCCTCCCAAAACGAACAACGTGAAAGGCGCCAAGCCGCGCTTGAGGTCGTCGAGCGCTTTATGAAGGGCAGTATGCCGGTTGACAGTCCATTGGCACTTGCCGAAGCTTGGGAATTTTTGTTGCAGTATGATGCGCAGGCGCTCAGGAAGTTCCTTGCGAAAAAGAGGGTCAGCACTGCTGCAATTGCCAATTTGGTCAAAGCGCTTTCGCCAGCCGCCATGCGCGACTTTGTACAGAAGGTCGTGCCGGCATCGCCGATGCAACTGATTCATGTGGCCGCATCGATTGCCTCAGCATTTGCCCTTCAGCGGAAAGGTTCCTCAGCCGAAAAACAGCTTGCCGCGGAGGTTTATGCCGTTCTGATTCAGCAACTTGCCTTGAACCCAAGCGTTACGCCTTCTGCAACGCAGATTGCCGAAGCAATCAAGGCCCATTTGGCGAAATTGCCCGATGCACCGAAACAACTGCTCAAGGATTGGAACAAATTGGATTTGCCGGGTGTCACAACGCCCGAAAGCCGGAAACGCGAAAAAGCTGCAAAAGAGGCTACAGATGCAGCAGCACAAAAGGAATTTGAGGAGCAAGTCGCAGCGCTCAAGGCAAGAACAAAATCGACTTCGCAAGACGATTCGGAGCCTGGACAGGATGCAGAAGATGTGGATTCGTCCATCCAAAAAGGAAAATCAGGCAAATCCAGCAAAAAGGGCAAAGTCGATGCGGGCGATGCATCGGCCGAAGCAGGTGAGGAGTTTGGATCGACGGAGGACGACGAAGCGTTTTTCAAACGCTACCGTCAGCAATTGTCAGAAAGAGCCGCTGGTTTTGAATTTGAGGACTTGCCGGGTGTAGAGGAGGCAGAGCTGATTCCGTCCTTGAATACCCCCGAGGGCCGAGTAGAGCTGTTTTTGCATGTCTTGGTCCATGGGACCAGGCCTTGGTGGGCAGAACCGGTGAGTGCCGTGCAGTTGGAACTGTACCTGAAGACGGCGATCACCAATTCGCCGCAAGCCGTCAAGACTGCTTTTGCTCGGTTGGTTCGCTCGATGCCGGCTTCGGGCTATGAGCAAGTGATCACACGCTTGATTTCCAGCGTCAATGAGACCACGCTCAACAATTTGTTGATGGTCTTGGCGCCGGAAATCGGAGGCTTTGTCACGACGATTTCCATGGCTTTGGGGACTTTTTGGGAGAGTGCACAGGAGACTTATGCGCTTCCGGGTCATCTCGCCAACCGCTTTCAATTTGTCTGGCATCCTCCGCTGAAATATGTCTTCCAATACATGACCAGCGGATTCAGTCCCGGGCAAATGTTGCGGTTTGTGATGAAGGATTTGGCCGATGCCCTGGACATTTCCTCCCGCGTCATGATCGCACAAATGACCACCATCGGCGAAGAAGCCGTGGCCAAAGGGGAAAAGCGCTTCAATGCTTTCAAGGCGATGGTTCCCAAATCCTTTGAGGGATTGCAGGTTGCACCGCCTACGCCGCATGAACCGATTGCCGAACCTTGGGCCCTGTTGGAAATTTTGGAGCAGGCTGCCCTCAACCGCGGTATCGCTCCTGAACCCAAAACGGAAGAAAAAACTGCGGTTGCGGATACATTGTCCCCCGAGGAGCGTTTCCTCCTCGACCGCCTGAAGCAAGCCCAAAAGCGGCCTGCCGAGGATGAACAACAACCTTTGGTCGAGGAAGTTGTCGAAGGTGTTGCCGCAGATTCCAAAATCGAAATTCCAATCTTGGAGGAAACCGAAACCGGGAAGGTGGAGGTGCAACCACCGCTGACAACTGAGGAAATTCAGCGGCAGGAATTGGAAGCCGCCAAAGAAAGGGAGCTTTCAAAAGACAAAGAGCAGGTCTCGGGATTACCATTGGAAGCACCGGTCGCAAAGCAGGAACCGGTTCGCCGCAAAACCAATTTGACCCCGGAGGAGGAAGAAGCAGAGGCAACGGTAGTCTTGGAGGTGATCAAGCAATACCTCGAACACGGAACGATGAGTGCCGCTGCGACGGAATATTTTACGCCTGCAACCTTCCGAAGCCTTGTTTTGGGTACGCTAAGTTTCGGCACAAAACCGTTGACGCAATTGTTGCGGGGAAGCATGGCCAAAAGTGGTGCCCGGTTACGCGTCATAGCCATGGGCGATGAGGTCGCTTTGCGTGTCATTGGCCTGTTGCAAAGTCTGATTGCCAGCAAAATGCAGCCTTTTGTCAAGGAATTGGTGCAATTGTTTGCTTCGTCGAGCGCGCCGGTGTCGCGTGTGCATGTGTTTGACCACGCCATGCGCTATGCCATTCAATCTTCTGGCAGCACATTTGTCCCGCTCCATTATGTGCGCGATTTCGTGGAATATGTGACCACTTTGCCCGGAAGAAATGTGCGCGAAGTGCTGCTGTATGCCAATAAACGCCTGGAATCCAGTAGCTCACCGCTTAAGGAGACTTTGGCCGAATTGCTTGACGTGGTAGAAAGGATCGAACAAACACAAAGCCAAGGATCGCGCAAACAAGTGTCCACTGCTTCGGCACCTGTCTTGATCAAAGCTCCCGACGGGGATATCTACGTTACCAATGCCGGTGCGGGAATCATTCACATCATCTTCGCCCAGCTTTTCCAGGCTTTTCACCTGTTGACCGCCGACAAGATGGCGTTTGTTTCCAGAGCGGCCGCAAGTCGGGCAGCACATTATATACAGTATCTCACCGACAAGGAACTAGACGCGCCCGAGGAAAAAATGGTGTTCAACAAACTCTTGGTAGGTTTGCCCCTGGAGCAACCCTTGGAGCCATTGGAGGAGCCGTTGAACCAAGACGAAATCGATACCTGTGAATATGTCATGCAAACGCTTTGCGAAAAGTGGACTGTCATGAAAACTGCGGGTCCCGATTATTTGCGCAAAACCTTCTTGATGCGCGAGGGACGATTGCGGAGCAATGGTGACGGATGGATCATCCGTGTGGAGCAGACCGGTTTGGACATTCTGAAAAACAAGATTCCATGGGCTACAAATCCCATTCGATTGCCTTGGTTGACGTACCTGATCGATGTCGACTGGCCATGATACAGGGTGGGAGTGAGAGGGAGTGTGAGAGGGAGGATGAAAATGAATGGATGTACATCGATCTCCCCAAGTCTTCCTTGGCCTCGCCGACACTTGGTGGGTTTGGAATATTCATCTAAATTAGGATGCTGAACTTGTCGAATGGCCGATGGTGGCCGAGGCGGGTGAAATTGCGGAATGCGAAACACGACAAAAAATGGCGAAGGCAGTTGCAGAGTCTAATTCATTAACGGCCCTGGAGGCCAATGCGCGCACACTGCGTGCAGAAATGGAATGGTTGAAATTGTCGCTTGACACGCGCATCAACCTGTATTTTGGGCAACCTTCGCCCTATCAGTCCATCTGGGACATCGTGCCGCCCGACTTGGATGAATACCCCTCGGTCTATTCCAAGTTTGTCAGGAAATTTAATATGTCGCTCAACGACCGTTTGGTCGTCTTGCTGTCCCTCGCGCCGCATATCGCCCCGCAACTTCTGGATTGCCTTTTTGTGCGCAACGAAGTCAACGGACAGATTTTTACCGAATTCGGGGGACTCAAGGGCAACGTTCACCGGGGATTCCTGCCTACCTGCGAAACGGCAGTTTTCTTGCTCGCCGCCAATGACTTGACGCGACGCTTTCAGATCATGGAGTTGTTTGACGAGGACTATTACCTGCTCAAACAGAAAATTCTCATTCTGGACAACGACCGCAACAAGGAGCCTGACATGAGTGCGCCCCTTCAAATGGGCAAGGAATTCTTGAGCTACCTGACCACCGGCGCACCCTTCAAACCTGTATTCGGCAGCGAATTTCCCGCTCAACGTATCAATACGCGCCTGGATTGGGAAGACCTTGTGCTCGAAAAGGAAAGTTATGACCGCATCCAGGAAATCCTGAACTGGATCCATTACCAAAAATTGATCCTCGATGACTGGGGCCTCGGCAAAGTGCTCAAGCGCGGCTACCGTAGCCTTTTTTACGGTCCTCCAGGAACGGGTAAGACCTTGACAGCGAGCTTGCTCGGAAAAACTGCCGGACTCGACGTGTACCGCGTCGACATTTCCAAAGTCGTGAGCAAGTACATCGGTGAAACCGAAAAAAACCTCGGCAACATCTTTGACTACGCCGAAAACAAAAACTGGATCCTGTTTTTTGACGAGGCGGATGCCTTGTTTGGAAAACGTACGGCAACAAGCGATTCCAAAGACCGCTACGCCAACCAGGAAGTGGCCTATTTGCTGCAACGCATCGAGGATTTCCCTGGAACGGTGCTTTTGAGCACGAACTTGCGCTCCAACATTGACCCGGCGTTTATGCGGCGTTTTCAATCGTTGGTGCATTTTCCTGTGCCAAGTGCACCGCAGCGCCTTCGCTTGTGGCGGCAAGCCTTTGAAAAGGCACCCGTCGAGGAATCCATCGACTTCAAGATGCTCGCCAAGGAATACAAGATTTCGGGTGGTATGATCATCAACGTGTTGCGGTTTTGCGCACTTGCAGCCGTGGCGCGTGAAGTTCCCATGATTTACGAAGAGGATGTCGTCGAAGGCATTCGCGCTGAATACCGCAAAGAAGGCAAGACTGTTTAAGCGGCCATGGCCCCAAGAAAAAAGCCGAAGATTGTTTACATCGACGATACCCCGGAAGAGGAGATTGTCGAGCGGACGCCTGCGGTTATCGTTCCCGTAGAACCGGAGGTGGCACCTTCGCAGCGGGTGGCCAAGGCAAAAAGCAGTCTGCAACGGCCTAGCCTGATTTTGTCGATTGCTTTTGGATTGTTGGTGCTTTCTGTTTCTGCGGCCTTCATTTTCATTCCGGTGAAAAAGCCGAAACAGCTTCAGGAAAATGCCGAGGCCAAACCGGTTCCTGTCATGCCCATCGAATGTTTGGGCATCGCCCCAAGGATCGATTGGGGACATTCGCAGGAAAAATTGGAATGCCAAAAGGGCGTTTTTGAAGAGGGACAATCCATCGGGGATTTGCTCACCGCCCAAAATGTCGACTACCGGCAGGTTTTGCAGGTGATGGAAGCAGCAAAATCCAAGCAAATTCCAGACATTCGGTTGGGTTCAAGGTATTATCTGATCTTTTCCCCGAAGATTCCGCAGCAGCCGGTCATGTTTGTCTATGAGCCTGATCCTGCCACATTTGTGTTTATGAATTTGCATGGCACGCCCGAAGTGTATGTCCATGGCAGGGCAGTGCTGAGCCACAAAAACGCCCAGAAAACCGTGGTGATCAAGACCAGTCTCGCTGACGAAATGTTCAACATGGATTCCGGATTGTTGCTCACGCGCAAGCTTGAAGCAGCCGTGAAATGGAAGGTGGACTTGTTTCACCTGGCACCCGGAGACCGGTTCCAACTTTTGTATGAAGAAACCCAATTTGAGGGAAACCTTGCGGAAGTCGGCGAACTGCTCGCAGTCAGCTACCGGCAAAATGGCGAGGAAGGATTTGCTTTTTCCTTCGGAGATGAACTGGGTGAAGGATTTTATGACTTTGAAGGCCGCCCGATGAAGTCTGGATTTTTGATGGCCCCCTTGGAATACGGCCGCATTTCGTCGGGATATGACCTCAACCGCGTGGACCCGATCAAACGCAACGGCGAAATTCGGGCACACCTGGGAACCGATTATGCAGCGCCCGAAGGCACCCCGATTTTGGCGGTCGGCGACGGCACCGTTCTCAATGCCGAAAACAAGGGCGGAAATGGCAATTATGTGAAGTTGTTTCATACCGATTCGATCCAAACACAATACCTGCACATGTCGGCCTTTGCCGAGGGCATTGTTCCCGGGGCTGAGGTGCGGCAGGGGCAAGTGATTGGTTATGTGGGAAGTACGGGCAGGTCCACGGGTCCGCACGTCTGCTTTAGGTATTGGAAAAACGGCGTGCAGGTCGACCATCGCAAAGAACGGACGTTTGGGGCCGCCATCGGATTGCACGATGAAAACTTGACCCGATTTGTCGCACGCCGTGACTCGCTGTTGGCCATGATGACGGCCCTATGAGCCTTTCAGACCAAATTTTTGAGCAGGTCCCGCAGTGGGATCAGGACAAAGTTCGCAACGCCAGGGTTTTGGTGGTGGGCGCCGGAGCTTTGGGCAACGAAGTCCTCAAAAATCTGGCCTTGCTCAATGTCAGACAAATTGCGATCATGGATTTTGACCATGTGGAGTCTGGAAATCTCTCCCGCAGCGTGTTGTACCGCGCTTCGGATGCCATGCAGGGCCGTCCAAAGGCGATTGCTGCAGCAGAACGCCTGCTCGAAATCAATCCTGACCTTGAAATTTTGGTCCAATTGGGCGACGTAGCCATTGACCTTTCCTTGGGTTTGCTGGCGCATGTCGATGTGATCATTGGTTGCGTGGACAACCGGTTGGCGCGGCTATACCTCAATCGCTTGGCTTGGCGGGCGGGGAAACCCTGGGTCGACGGAGGCATTTTGAACCTCTCGGGGCAGGTTGCGGCTTACGTGCCGGGGCAGTCTTGCTACGAATGCGGATTGTCGTCGATGGCCTGGGCTGACATTCGGCAGCGGCTGGGTTGCACGGATATGGCGCGACGGTATGCCATGAGCGGTCGCGCGACCACAACGCCCATCGCGGCGTCGATCATTGGCGCCATTCAAGTGCAGGAAGCCTTGAAATTCGTGATGCAACAGGAAAACCATTCGCTTGCAGGCAGAATGTTTTCCTACGAAGGCAGTCAAAACCATGCAGCCTACTATGAACAGCGCCCTTTAAAATCCGAATGCGAAAGCCACTATCCTGCCTTGGAAACCCATTCGACGCCGTTGTCTGCCAACACTACGGTCGATGAAGCGCTGACTTGGTTCAAATCTGAACTCCGCATGACAAAACCCTGCATTTTGTTGGATCATAGCGTGGCGACGCGCCTGACTTCGATGCAATCGGGGAGGGGAATGGATGTGATTTTGCCGCTGCCACATTTCTCTGACCGGCTCGCCAAGGAATTTGAGGCCGAATTGGGACTGCAAATTGCGGTTCCTAAAGGCGCGCTGATCGAGGAATTGCGCGAAGGTGACGGATTTGGCGACCGAAGGCTCAGTGATTTTGGCATTCCCGTTGGGCATGTTTTGCGGGTCGGGCGGGGCGAGGAACGCAAATGGATTGCTTTGGATGGAGACGCGCCATTGTTTGCCTTTGGCAAGGGAATCAAGCATTTACCCCATCGGTGGTGGGAGTTTGGTCCGGCAGAGATTCAACAAAAGCGCGGCAACGATTGAACAAAAGGCTAAAAATTCGCAGCGAATTATTGATTTGTTTAAAAAATTTCTATTTTTAGCCTATTCCCGCCCCTACCAACTTCGGTCAAAAAGGGGCAATCAACGGGGGCTTGATTTTAGATTGCGTTATGGATGATATCGTCATTGTCAATGTGTTGATTCCTTCAATTGGTACGGATGTGGACGTGGAATTGCCCCTGTCAGCTTCCCCCATCGACATTATCAATACATTGCTCGAAAAGGAGGAGCTCAACATCCCCAAAGAAGACCCCAATTCGCTGAGCGGTGATTCGCAGGCGATTGAGTACAAAATTTTCAAGCGGGAGAAAAACAAGCGGATTGAGATTGACCAAGACAAGCCGCTGGAAGAGCAGAATATTTTGAATGAAGCCAAGCTCGAAATGGTGCGCATTTACGTGCCCGGTTGAGCAATATCTTGAGGAAAGCCCAATTGTTTCAATATTTGTTGGAAGCATAAGCACCGGCAGGCCATACGACCTGTTTGGACGGACTGAAGAAAGAAGATGTCGCGACAGGAGCAGCAGGGTTTTGCGGCCTACTACGAGAAAGTAGGCAAGCAACTTGATCCATTGGAGCAACGGCTTGCGCGTGAGCACATGCTGGTGGAAAACCTCTGCCAAAACCACGACGGGATTGCCTACAAACTTCCTTTTCCCGATGCGCTTCCGCCAAGGGACTACCGCATTACCTTTACCGGCCTCAGTACCATCGTGCGGATTGATTCAGACATGCTTCCTGTCTTTGCCGATACGCATGTGCTTGAGATTCATCTCCCTTCCGGCTTTCCCGCAGAAGCACCTGTTTGTTATATGGCCAGCGAAATTTGGCATCCCAACATTCAGGCAGACGAGGGACCCTACCAAGGCCGTATCTGCGGAAATACCGAGGGATTTGGTTCCCATTATTCCCTGGACGATCTGATTTTGCGCATCGAGGCCATGCTCAAATACGAAATTTACCATGCCGAATTGCGCTTTCCTTACCCCGAAGACGAGAACATCGCCCGTTGGGTCAGGGAATATGCCGAACCCTTGGGCATCGTGAAGCCGGGAATCGGCCTGATTGCCAACGGAGCCATGCCAGAAAACTGGCGCAACCATGTAAAACAAGAACAAAAGAAATTGATCCGAATGAAAGGAGGCGACCATGAATGAGCAAAATGCAAAACGTTGGCTGCTAATGTTGGCCCTGATTGGGCTGTTGACATGGCCGGCCGTCGTGTCAGCCCAAAACTGGACACGGGAAATCGAGCTCAAGGACCGCCAAGCGAATGGCGCACAGCCGACGGTTGCCAAAGTCACTTTCGCGGCTTATACGATGGACGCGCCGACGAGCCCCGGTAAGCCGATTGCAGCCGGTACCGATGCCATCATGTTCCAACCGATGGAGGCAGGCTTCATCAAATTCAAAATCATCAAAATTGACTGGTCACCGCTCGGAACAACCTTCGACGGTTCGGCCGACTTTAAGATCATCGTGCGTAACCTCTGGGTGGACATGTCGCCGCAAATCTACCTGGAAGGCAAAAAGGGAGGCAATCCTGCCGCGATGCGCAAACGCTACATTACCGCACAGAACTTTGAATATGTCAAAGGTGACTCCTTGCCGCCGCCCCAAATTTTCAAGGTGGACAAGAATGGAAGTTATGCGTTTACGGTTGGGGTCAAGGCCGTAACGCCCAAAACAACCGAGGAAAAGCCCTTTGATTTTGTGTTCAATTTTAAGGTGGAGGGGTTGCTGAAAAGCATTGACGTTCCGGTTGTGGTCGATGTACCGGAGCCACCCATTGAAACTACCAAAGTAGCGCCTCCGAAACAGACCGAGTTTCCGGACATCGATGCAGCGGTCAAAATCGCCAAGGAAAATGAAGATGCCGAGGCACTGATTGACTTGATCCAAGATAATCCGGAGGTGCCAAGCTGCCGAGAAGCGCGCGCTTATCTTGCGATCAAAATGACCAAGGAATTGATCGATAGCGTGACCTACCGCGTTGATATTTCTTATGCCAAATTCACGCGGGCATTGCCTAATCGGGATCAAATCAACCTGAGTTTTTCGCGATTCGGTAGTCCTATTAGTGAAACTGCCGTCAACGCCCAATGGCGCGACGGTAAACTTTATGTGCGTCCTCCCAAGGACTCCCTTGACTATGTCGTCGGTGCGACCCACAAAGTTGCTCCCGAAAACAAGGCGTCGATTACCCTCAACAGTGTCAAGGACAACATCAAGTTTGCCTACCGCGACACGATGGAAGGCGCACGCGTCGAAATCAAAGTCAAAGGTGGCAAGGCACCCTATACGGTTTTCTTGCAGCGTCTGACCGAAGGCGTGTTTTTTGAGGTGGAAGGCAGCATGGCCATTTCCGGTGACACCGTCATCGACAAGGAAAAGATTGCCCGCATTTTCAAATTGGCAGAGGAAGGCGATTACCGTTTGTCCTTGGTCGATGCCGAGCAACTCAAGAAAACCGGTTCGGGTACGGTTCACATCGTTCCGCCACCGCCGATTCCGCCGATTGTATGGTACATCGCCCTTGGCTTGCTTGTGGCATTTTTCATCGGCTTCCTTCTCTACCGCCGCGAACAGCGCCGCAAAGACGAAGAGCTCGAGAAACTCCTCGAATCCCGCGGTGGATCCGACCCGCGTGTCAAGCGCAAGCCCAAACCCGAATTGCAGCGTTTTTGGAAGGAAACCGCCATCAGCGAACTGTCCTTGCACAAAAATTTCATTCGCGAAGTGGCCACCTACCTCAAGGAAAGGCCGCATTTCAAGTCAGACAAGCCCCTCGTCGAAGGCGTTTTGCTGGGGACGGTGCTCAAATTCGACTTTGAAAATGAGCAATACGAAGTGCGTTTGGACCGTTTCCGCGCCATCGCTCCGCATCCCGTCGATTTCTACGAAGATGCCGGCGACGTGGAAAAATGGCCTGAAATCAAGGAAGTCGCCGCCGACCACCGCGACCTCGTGAAAATCGGGTGGTTGCAAGTCGTCGAAGGCCGCCCCATGCGCTTGTCACAAATCGAGCAGGAATTTCAGGATGAGCAATTCAGCGAATTGTTTCAATTGCTCCTCAAAATTGACTTTGTCGATGGCAAAAAGCTTTGCGGATTCTTTACCAGGACGACATCCGGCAAGATCAACGACGTCAATGACCGCCTCGATGGCATCGACTATTGGCTCAATTGGGACGAACTCGAAGATGCAGGCTACTACGAAGCCGGCTCAAAACCGGTCCGTGACGAAAGTGGCGCGGGCAAAATCAAGGTCAAAATCAAAGGTCAGGAAACTGCATAGGTGATCGAATGGGAAAATTGCTCCGCAAGCTTTTGATGTTGTGTTGCCTGCTGCTGCCACTGACAGCCGCAGCGCAAAAATTGACATCGTTTAATATCAGCGTCCCCAATGCCATTGCGGATTCGACCTTCAGGATTCAATATGTCGTCTCCAATACCCGCATTCCAGGCTATTTGGATGTCCATGTCAAGTTCATGACAGGCGATTCCGTACCGGGAACCAAGTACTTGGAAGACAGCCTCCACCTGATGGAATTCCTGCCCGGCGCGACTGCACCGAGCGAAATGGAAATCCAAAAAGTCGTGGCCAAACGTTTTGACGTGGTCACGGTGCTCATGGACATCAGCTCGTCGATGTGGAAGCAGGAGAATGGCAAATATGTGTACATGGATTCGGCCAAAGCCATTGTCGATTCCATTGTGCGCGGATTGGATGCCCCTTATGCAGCCAAAATCTACACCTACGACGAAATTTGGTACGAGCGCACGCTTGCCGGCGAAAATTCGTTTTTGAATTCGCAGAAGCCTGCCGTCGCCCGCTACACCTATTTATATGAGAACGTCGCCAAGGCGATCGACCGCATGGCCGATGCCCGCGGCCGCAAGCTCCTCATCGTCGTCGGGGACGGCGAAGACGACCAAAGCAACCGCAAACCCGAGGAACGCTTCACCCGCAAGCAGCTGATCGACAAGATCCGCGGACTCGACGAGACCTTTGTCATCTACCCGATCCTCTTCGGCGAAAAGACCTATATCGAGAATACCCAACCCCTCGTCTCCGCCACCCGCAACCGCGAAGACAGCGTCTCCTACGGCATTGCCTGCGCCGGATTGTGCACGGAGGTGAAAGGCTTTTCCAAATGGCCCGCCACGCATACGATCCTGGTCAAGTCCACCGCCTACCCCCACGTCGGCCGCGTGAACTATGTCGAGGCCCGTCTCGGCGCCCTCCGCGATACCTCCGAATACCGCCTGGGTGGCCTTTACAACCCTTGGAATGAGCAAAGCACCTGGCAAATCGACTCCTTGGTCGGCGGCGCGGTGATCATTTTGCTGTTTGTGATCTTCGCGGTGTTTATTCCCCGGCGCCAATGGAAAGATTTCCGCAACAAATACGTCAAACAATATTGGCAGGTCAAGCAGGAGGGGGTGCGTCGCTATGATCCACTCACCAAGTTTCCGTTTCGAGACGAAGACGAAGTCGTGGTGCGCTGCGAACACATGACGTCCATGGAAACCTGGCAATTCGAAGGGCGAAAAGGAGGGAAGGACGGCGGAAACCGCAAGCGCAAAAACCGTTGCATTTATTATCCCAACAAATGCGAAGGAGGCCACGGCCCCGGCGGGAGCAGCGACTTTTTTGCCCAAGTCGGCGTCTTCAAGCAACTATTCTGGGTCTTCATGGCCGCAGTGGGCGCTTTTGTCGGATGGGGATTATGGGCCCTGTTTGAGAATAATAAGAAGGTTTATTGGAATCTGAACATGGACCGGCTTGCGAGCAGGCCATGGGTGCAACAACGGTGGGGCCTGAAAGGTGTCACCGAGGCGCCCCTCGAAGACAGCATCCGCATTGCCCGCGAAGGTTTCCTCAATTCGTTTTTTGAGCAGCTTGTACTCGGGGGCATCATGGGCGCCCTGATTGTCTTCCTGATTGCCATCGCCTCCGAAATTTCACAGTCGCGTGGCGGCCTCGGCGGATGGAACCTGATCAAAGCGCTTTTGCGCTCCGTTTTGCGGGGCCTCATCGGTGGCATCCTGTCCCTGATGGTATTTGCCGGATTTGGTTATCTCCAAGGATTTGTCTTCTCGACGCATTTGTATTTCCCGGGATTGCTCGCCTTTTTGCTCTTGGGCCTATTGCTTGCTTTTGTGCTCACCGTGCGCTCCGGCATTCGTGGCGGACGTGGTTTGATGGCGGGTTTGGCGGCAGGATTTGTGGCTTTCCATGTCTATTACCTCCCGATGGTTTTGGTGCATGCCCGCGGCTACGAAGCTCCCAAATTGTTTGCATTTCTGGTCTTTGGCAGCGTGTTGGCCTTGATTCTCTCCGAAGGTTCGCCTGCCTTGGAAGCCTCTGAAATGGAAGTATGGACCATGCGCAAGAAGTATGGCATGGTGCATATCACCGACCTGCTCCGCAAAAACGAAGAAGTGACCATCGGCCGCGGCCCAACTGCGACGATCCGCATGAAAGTGCGCCATACCCATACGCACAACGCCCCGGGCAATGCCACGCAGACCTTTGCCAAGCTCGTCTTGCGCAACGAAGTCGTGTACATCGTCCCCGAAATCTTCACGGAAGTCAACGGCGACCCCGTGGCCCCCAACGAACGCGTGGCGCTCTTCGACGGCGACAAGGTCAGCTTTGACCACCGGAGTCCGTCCCACCTCATGTACCGCGAGCACCGCGGCGGCCTCCACCCCAAATGGCGCTTCCGCAACCGCCGGAATCGCAGACTCAAGCGTCAACAAGCAAGGGACGCGCAGGGAGTTTAAGTGAAAAGTGAAAAGTGATCAGTGATAAGTTGGTTGTGGAGAGTTGAGAGTTATGAAGCGTTGGCCTCCGGCCAAAACGCTGATCGACCGCACGCCGGAGCCCGCTCAGAGCGAAGCGTGGAGGCGTAATTTCTTGAGTGAAAAGTGATCAGTGAAAAGTGAAAAGTTGATTGTGAAGAGTTGGTTGATTTGTGAACCTGAATTGAAATATTTGCGGATGATCGATGTTTGATTGGGCGGTTGTTTTTGGTTTGGAACCAATTCTGTTTTCGTTTTTTTCCTGTTTCCCTGTTTTCACGTTTGTTGTGAACGTAGATAGGCGATAAATCGCGCATCTACGAATAAATACCAATCATTTCATGGGATTTCAATCGCATTGGGCGGAGCCCCAATGTTATTATCCTTGTTTTAACGTTTGTTGTGATCGTAGATACGCGATTGATCGCGTATCTACGATCACGAGGCACGAATACGCCCCAATCCCCACCATTGCAATGAAACCCATCTGATGCCGCCCATCTTCCGAACGGCGCGATGGGGTGCGTAATCCCTCACGAAGCCGCCGCCACCAAGACCAACAAATCCAAATCACTGCTTTCTTGCACGAATCCCTTGAATACAAAACAGCCCAAGACCATCAGCAGCAACAGGTCTTCGGCCGGAACGGCATTCGGAAACACCATCATCTTGGGTTGGACCGAATTGGGGTTTGTACAGCCTTCGAGTTGGTAGCGCAGTACTTCCTGTTGGTCTGCGGCGAGGAAGGTCAGCGTCACCAACGGCGCATTGCGCAGCTTCATCCCATACTGCCTTCCCCCGGCAAATTGGACGGTGCCGTTGCTCCCGAAAATAGCGTGCTTGAACGTCAACAAGGTTTGCCCGTCCCGCTCCACAAGGGTCTTCGGATTCCAAAAGCCCTCCTTCCGGATGCGGTAATCCTTCCCCGCGAATGTGAAACTTGCCTGCGTCGCCGAGGCGGTGCTGAGTTCGAGGACCCTGTCGCCCTTGCTGTGGAGGACCGCCTTGTCCTTGAGAAATGTCCAAACAAGCGGCGGGCGAAGTACTGTCGTGAGATTTTCCATCTTCTTTCCTGTTTTTCTTTCCCTATTGGTAGCCGAAGGGGCGGGATTCTTACAGGGGGGGGAGAGTTTTTTTGTGACCGGATTTTGATTACTTGCAATGTGGACCGAATCGCTTTCGTGGTAGCGAAGGCCTGCACCCTTCGCTAGGGGATTGCGCCCCATCGGGGATTTTGGGGGAGCGTACCCTTCAATAAAAATGAAGCGGTTAGGTCGGGGGTGACGACGCTAGTGTTGAATAACAACCTTCGCGGTAACCGTAGCCGCTTTGTGTCGGAATTGCACAAAATACAATCCATCGGGAAGCGAAATTGATGAGACTGAAATTGTGTGGTCACCTGCCGTGAATGCTTTGCCCTCCAGGATGCGACGGAGATCGATTCCCGCGGGATTGAGCAATGTTGCTGTGAGAATGTCTTCGTTCGCAAGGTGAATGTCTATGTAGATCACATCATCAGCAGGGTTTGGAAAAACAGCTATTTGAAATGCATCTTGTTGATTCCCAGGATCAATCAATGGAGGTGTTTCGCTTTCGTCAGGATCCATCTCAATACTTTCTTCGGAAAGCGCTTCAAGGTTACCTACTTGTGTGGTAGGCAAATCAGGATTCGCAAGTCTAAACTGCGGACAGCAAGCCACAGGTTCTGGAAGAATGTCCACATCAGCTCCGGGATCGATCCGGAAATCAGTTGTTGGTCGGGTGTCAAACCCGTTTGTGAAATGAAAGCCCAAGTTGCTCGTGCTCGCAGCCCAGAAATAAGGTACTCTGAGGGCTTCATCACTACCAATTATGATCGAGTCGCAGGCATACCAATCATGGGTGCCGTAGTAGGGGCCGCCATAGAGGTGAAGTATTTGATAATGCGTCGGTGATGGCTCAAGCCCAAAAAGTGGTGGGACGTAGTTTGGGGCAACGGAAAAAGCATCATGTGCGAGGTCATTGGAGGCATACACTTGGGTCAACTTTGAAATTTGAGAACCGCAATTTTCAAGCTTCACAACAATTGTATAGGTGTCGCCAGTCGGTAATGGTTGCCCGCTATTGTTTCTTCCATCCCAACAAAGGCTGAAGGTTTCATAACCATTGGCATTGTGACCTGTTTCATGGTAAACGGGTGTCATTCGCGAATAAACGTCCAATTCGTATGAACTCACGTTGTTGATATTGGTCATACACCAATTGTCAAAAACGTTGTCGCCATTGGGGGTCATGTAGTTCCGAATGCTGTTGTTGTTCCATGAGATTAGTCCATTAGGATC
Source organism: Bacteroidota bacterium (assembly GCA_016718825.1). Classification (NCBI taxonomy): domain Bacteria; kingdom Pseudomonadati; phylum Bacteroidota; species Bacteroidota bacterium. Next base: position 114,719 of record JADKCL010000009.1, read on the forward strand.
ACAATCGGTGCAGGGTGATTTTGTAAGGTGAAAGTCGTCGATATAGATATACGCGGCATAAGACCCAACTCCGTAATAATCTCCCTGTCCATTGTTGAGGACGATAAACCAATCTAACTGATTGTGGAAAGAGTTGGGAACCATGATTTGTGTGCTTATGTTTTGCCAAACTCCGATGTTTGCCGTCGGAAGACTCATTGAGGCTGCCAAATAACTGCAATGATTCATTCCAGCACCGAGATATATTTCAATGGCGTATGTTTGCGTATCGCAGGCCAAAAGGTAGTCAAAATCAAGGTTGTAGTAGCCGGCTTCCAATTTGTTTTGCAGTCGCTGTTGAACGCCTTCGCCTTCACGATAGTTTGGATATTTGACAAGTCCTGCATAGTGGTTGCCATCGTTGGTAGGCACGAATGGCCAAATATTGAATGAATTTTGAAAGGAAAGTCGGCATGAGACCGTTCCTTGGAACCCATTGGGCGTTCCTTTGAACCAATCTGATGTACCATAAGCTCCTACCCCAAGTGTTGTATAATTCTTCCATCGAAAGACATTGGGATCAAAATCGGCAAGATTATTCGGTTGTGGTGCCCCGCTTTCAAAACTGTGATTTCGTATCAGGTTTTGTTGGGCATTTGCATTCGGCAAAATTGAAATGACCAAGAGAAGAGGCAATATGCCGAGGAAATACATTCTACACGAGGTGGACATGTTCATTTCGTAGAGTGATTAAAAGGTGAAACCGAAATTCAATTCTCCAATGGTTTGGAGTCCACGCCTATACTTGCCGAGATACTGGTAGGACAGAAAATCAAAGGATCCTTCCAAAGTGATTCGCTGGCCAATTGGAAAAATAATCCCAGTCTTTACCCTGGGATCAATAACCCATCGTTTTTCATAGCTGTTTGGAATGGAGGTATGACCTGCCGAAATTCTCGCGTGATGCCGACCGAAACCAAGTCTTGGCTCAAGAAACCATTGCAATCGCTGATGGCTTTTCATGGAAAATGGCCTTGCGTATCGCAAGCCGAAGAAGATGCTGATATTTTGCTGGGTCACATAAAAACTGATTGGTTCCGACCACCCTTGAGGCCAAACGTAGATATCTTCATAATCGTGGAGGTAATAACGATATTCCGCATCGAGAACGATTGAAAGTCGAGGTGATCGTATCAAGCGGCGCTCAACCTCCACGGAGGCGCGAAGGGAAGGCATAAAAAAGGTTGCAGGCGGTCCGAAAATGTCAAATTTCAAAATCGTTGGGCGGGATGAGAGTGTATCCTGACCAAAGCAAGTTCCTTCCAAAAGCATTGCGATTAAAAACAATGTCAAGCATGAAAACTTCCTCATATCCATTTGCTGTGCTGAACCTTTCGCATTGCTCCATTCAAAACCAAAACCCGATACTTACCTCTGGATAAGCATCTATCCTATATGTACCTGAACCAAGAAGTCGATAGGGCCCCACATCGCCCGATATTTCTAAGCCGATTCGCCTGCCGATCCGGAACTCTATCCCTCCACGAAGGCGGGCGGTCGCGCCCAAGCGATTTTTTCGACCATAATCGATCATACCTCCAGCATCTTGAAACCTGGCATAGCTACCGACGATGCCTGCCCGTAACTCTGCATACAAGCCTAGTCCAAAGCCATCTCGTTTGACCAAGCCCTTTGTCAATCTTGGGCCTGCAAGAAGATTCAGGTCCATTTGGTGCGACGACGCAAAGTCGATCCAATTGCCGTTGGGGTCATATACTGAGATAAATTCCGGCTGCCTTGAAAACATCAATTCACTTACGATCGAAAGAAACTTGACATTCGGCAGTTTCCTTTCATAACGCAAGTCGGCATTCCACCAGAAAAATTGAACCGAGCCAAATCGGAGCATCATACTAGGCCCCAACAAGTTGGTCTTGATGCCATTTTTGAGCACACTCTCCGACGTCTGTCCCCAAACTGCGGCAGAAAACAAAAGTAGGCAAGCGAGTGAAAGGAAGGCTTTCATTGCTTGATCGCCTTTTTGAGCGCATCGACATCCTGTTGGAGGGCTTGGTTGGTGGCGATGATCTTCTCATTTTCTGCCTTTAGCTCCAACAAATACAAAGTCAGTTCTTCGATTTTTTCGAGAGACTTGGCTTGCATTTCACCAAGGTCAATGCCATCTGCGGCTACCTCAACTGCACTTGGCACGCCTGGCAAACGCCCGTTCAACGCGATGAAGGTGGCAACTTCAGAAAGTGGCATCAGTTTGTAATCTGATTGGAATACATAGTCTGCCCAAGCTGGATAAACGTGGGCGGCTTTTGCGCGGATGTGACCATTCACACAGAGTTTGTATTCTCGGTTCCCCTCAAAAAAATTCGAAGTACCAACCCCAATATGGTTCGCAACAAGGATATCCCCGCCAAATTGGACAGTTTTTGCAGACTGCATGTTTATCTGAAGCTTTGAATTCTGGTTACCAGCTGTTTCAAGGAAGCCATTTGTGCCATTGTGCCCAATGGTGATGGCATTGTTGGCATTTGATGCTTGTTGAATGGAGGTCGTACCATTGGCTGAAACCAAAGCCAAGGTGCCTGTCCCGCCCACAGATTCCAGTCGGCCAAAGGTCCCGTCGTGCGAGAGCGCCACGAAATTTGAAGGATTGGTAGCTTGCGCCACTTTGGCCGTGCCCTGCACAAAAAGACGTGTACCACTTGCTGGGGCAGATCCTATGCCGACCGCTCCTTGCTCATTTAACTGTATGCCTGCGGGAAATGACGCAGTTGCATCAGCGATTTGAGATGGCGCCACGCTGAATTGAAGTATCCCCGCAGCCGATTGGTACTCCATTTTTGCGGCGGTCCCAAGCTGATAGTGGTGCTGTGTCGCGCCATTTTGATACATGTTGAAACCGATAGTCCGCACAACATCCGCAAGGCCAATATCCTGACGGTTGAATGTAACTCCCATGTGGTCATAGACTTGAAATGCTGCCTTAGCGTCTGCACCCTGTACCACTACATTGCCGGCGGGTGTGACACGCATTCGCTCAATCCCGTTGCTGTAGACGCGGAATGCAACCGGATTGGTCGTGCCGATGAAGCAATCAGGACCAGCAGCATTCCCATTACCGTCCCAAATCAACAGGTTGCAATCTCCACCGCCCGTGCCTGGGTCGGTTGCTTTTCCGAGACTGCCATCTGGCATCACGATTACAGTGGCCGTATCTGCGGAGGAAAGTGAGGCAATCTTCACGGTTCCGGTTGCACTCAGGCTCAGTCGCTCGGTGCCGTCGGTCTTCAAAACGAGTGGTGTCGGATTTGTCGTTCCGATGAAACAATTGGAACTTGGAGCATTGCCGCCGGTGGTCCAAGGTGTCTGTCCAAAGCCAACAACACAAGCAAAAGCAGACAAAATTGTCGTCAACACAGACTTTCTAAAGGTGATTTTTGTGCACATAGGGCATGATTGGCTACGTAATTAAAGCTTGAAAGCTTCAAGTTAATGACAATTTTGTGGAATTCCAAAGGAGAATTCGAATCCCCCCCCCCCTCACTCAACCCGAACCAAATCAATCTCCTTCATCAAGCGATCCGTCTCCACAAGTGCCACCACGATCTTTTGATAATGCAAGATGTCCTCATAGCTCAGCTCGCGGTCTTTGCGGTCTTTGAGCCATTTTTGACAGGGTTGGTAGCCGCCGATGTAAAATTCCCAGGCGATTGGGGGGACGTTGCTGAAGTGCTGCGTGTCGTTGATATAGACATTGCCGTCTTGGTAGCGGGGTTTGGTGACTTTGTTGTCGCCATCTGCGGGGTAGCCGGTGATCATCTTGCCGAGCAGGGGACTTTCCAGCAAGTGCAACTGTCTGATCTCTCCGCCGAGCTTCACGAGTTTCCAGAAGCGCTCGACATCCTTGGGGTAGGGGATGCGCGGGAAGCTGATTTTCAAGAACTCTTTGTTTTTCTTGCGATAGGATCGAGAATGGAGTATTGAATAGATGTAATCGACCAAGTCAATTGGGGCAAAATTTCCAAAGTGGGTGGCTTTTTCTGGTGTTAATTGCAATCCAAGTTTTAATTCAATTTGCGTGATTACCTCCGAGTTGAAATTAGGTGTTCTGACTGAATCATTGCCTAATGTCAATTGCTTTGTGTCCTTTGGGTATATATATAGTGGGAATATATCGTTAATGTTGTAGGCACTGCAACTCTTATGGCCTGCAATAAACCGGGTCACGTACGCACCAGATTCCTCCATCTCCGGTACTTGCTTTGGGCAAATGATACCTATATTGTTCCTGCTCAGCAAATGGCTCATTATCTTCTGCTGTGGGCTAGAATATAGCCCCCTCGAATTTCCGGAGTAAAGTGTCCATCGGAAATCAAAAGGTCGATAACAAACCTGTACGTAATTTTGATCGATATTGCTTTTTCCTGCGTCAGCTTTTGCAGTATTGTATGTCCAATCACGTGCATCCTTCTGTCGCTTGTATTTTACCCGCCATGACAATTCGGATAGTGACAATAAGTCTGCAACCTTCTCAAGCTGCTCTCCCTTGGAAAATGAAATGTTAAGGCTATCATTCGCGCTCACAAAACCCGCGGAGTTTTGCTTAAATAAATCATTGATTGCGAATCCTTTCTGATAATCTTCAATGCCACTAAAATGTTGCGGATTAAGGAAGTAATATGGCTTGGTTGGAAGAACTGTTTCCCAACTGATTGATCGAAGGCTTTCATTAAGCAAAAAGTCATATTTCAATTCTCTTTTGCCAGGCAAATCAAAGTGATAAACTTTTGCCTCAACTTGCTGTGCCTTTTCGGTTTTTACGAAGATATTTATTGACACCCCTTGCTGGATGTCAAAAACATTTTGATCAACTGACCCATCGGCCGCTGTTTCTTTCTTTTTGGAATTGCCATGTAAGTCAATAGTGTAAATTACATCGAATGTTTTCAGCAAATTCCATCGCATTCCTCTGAACGTTGGATTGTCTAGGAACCCGTGTGGGTTGATAAACGCCAATATTCCACTACCGTTTTTTTCAATGAAGTGCTGTCCATATCGAATGAATTTGACGTAATCATCGTTAAGCCAGTGTTTTCGCTCACCAAAATACTCTCCATCAACGTACTTGTAATCATCAACCAATTTGCCGATCCATTCTCCATTGTTCGAGGAAATTCCCGAATACGGCGGATTCCCAATCACCACCATCACCGGCGCTTCCCGCTTAATGGCATTGGCTTCATTGGCCTCCTGCGACAGCCATTGCGAAAACAGGTTAAACTCTGAGTCCACAGCCTCCTCCAAGCTATTGGTCAGGAAAACCTTGAAGCGCTTTTTGTTGGGGTTGGTGAAGCCTGTCTCGGTGAGCAAGATGTCGAGTTGCAGGTGCGCCATGGCATAGCTTGTCATGAGCAATTCGAAGCCATTCAAGCGGGGCAAAAGATCGTTTTCGACGTACTTGGGCCATATTCCCGCTTGGTTTTCAAAGCGTTTGTGGATGTGCCGGATCACCTCCGCCAAGAAAGTCCCTGTGCCTGTGGCGGGGTCCAGGATTTGCACCTTGTGGACTTCTTGCTCGAGGATTTCGTCCTTGACTGCCGAGCGACGGTCAGCGGTGGCCTTGGATTTGACTTTTACCTTGATCTTGGTTTTACCTGTGTCGGCCAAACCCATCGGCAATCCAAACTCGGTCTTGAGAATGTCGTCCACGGCCCGCACGATGAAGTTCACGACGGGCTCGGGGGTGTACCAAACGCCGCGCGCCTTGCGCAGGGAAGCATCGTAGTTGGCAAGGAAGGTTTCGTAAAAGTGAATGACGGGATCCTCCTGCTTGGTGCTGCGCCCAAAGCTGCGCATGATCTTGGCAACGTCGGTTGCAAGAAAAATTTGCACCAAGTCATCGACCAACCAAATGATGCGGGTATCCAAGTCATAGCCTGCAATGGACTGAAAGAGCTTGCGCAGGAATGGATTGGAATGCGGGATCAAGTTTGCAGCCTCCTGCCGACTGAAGTCGTGCAGGGTAGGGTCGTGGTACCGCGCTGCAAACATGCCGTAGGCGATGGTCTGCGCATACATATCTGCAAAGGCCTTGTGCGTAATGTCATGCACCAAGACCTGCTGAAAGCCGATAAACTGATCCTTGAGCTGCGAGTTTTCCTGGGTTTCTTCGTCGGAATCCAAGGCTTTTTCGATCACTCCCGCAAGGAGTTTGGCTTTGCCCGCCATCATCTCGGCGAGTTTCGTCGGGCTTTTGATGGACTGCGTGACAACCCTTGCAAAATCCTTGATCAGCTGCACAAAGGTTTCAAAGTTCTCGGGCAGGGCGACAATTTTGCCGTCTTTGATTTCGGCAATTTTGACCGTGGTCGTAAGCTGCCCGTCCCTGTAAAAATGGAAGTCCAAGTAATCGGTGAAAACGAGATTGGTCAGCGAGGCCTTGTAGCGTTCAAACTGCTCCTTGAGTGACTTGGATTTGAGGTCGATGCCAATGTCCTTGGCTTCGATATACCCGACGGGAATGTCTTTGCGCGTGAGGATGTAATCGGGCGCGCCGCAGTCGATGCGGGCGGGTTCGTTGGTGACAAGCACCCCTTCGAGCATGGATTCCAACAACTGCTGCAAGTCGCCGCGGTAGGCATGTTCGCGGGAAATCCCTGTTTGGAATCTCACATTGAGGATGTCGATGTATTGCTGTACGTTCATCTTGATCTATTTGGGCACACGGCATTTGCCGATGTGTCGAAAGTTAGTCAGATTCTTTATCCCAATCCAGCACGGTACAAGAAAAACCAATCCCCATAAAAACAGCAAAAGCCCTAATCGAGGGCTTTTGCAAAAGGAAACATCAATGCAGGAACGTTTTTCAAGTTTCAGAGCTCCACCGGCACTGCGCGCAGGCGGATCGGGAAGTTTGCGGTTCTGTTTTTTCTTGTGTCTCAGGTCGGAAGTCCATCGGCACTGCGCGCCGAATGACTAGGCGCTTGTTGCGGTTTTAGAGGGTGGTGTTGGGGCCACCGTTGCCGGTGCCGCCGCCATTTCCATCGCCGCCGCTGCCATCACCGCCGTCGCCGTTACCGCCGCTTTCAGCGCCTCCCCCGTTTCCCTTTCTTCCGGGGCGGTCAAACAGCTTCATGAGGTTGTCCCAGAGCGTTTCAACACCTGGCTTCTTGCGGCGCATCGCTACTTCGGTCAGGGTTTTGACGATCAGGCCCTCGTCGTAACAGATGCCGCCAAGGAGAAGGGTCGTGTCATTCACCCCTTCGGTAAGGGATTCCAGTTTCGTGAGCATTTCACGCATGGCCTTGAAGTCAAAATTGTTCCGGGCGATCTTGTCGCGCATGTCGGTAGAGATTTCAAGGAGCGTCGTGTAATTGGCCGTGTAATCCCGGGTGAGATCTACAAACGGTTGACGCCCTTGATCGACAGCATTGACCGACTGACGGTCCTCGGGATCGAGCTTGATCACAAAATCAAGTTCGGCTTCCAATTGCAACAGGAGTTGCATGATCCTGGTGATGCGCACTGCATCCAAGCCAGTAACCAAATCATTGGGTAACATAGGTCTAAAAATTAAAGTGAAGGTTTGCAGGGGTTTATTCCTGCGTGGCTAAGCAAGAGCCTCGGGTTTAAAGAGGCATAAAGAACGGTAACACTTGTGCTGGCCAGCGAGGTGTTGTGTCGCATCCTGTGTCAAGGGTTAGTTGCCTCAGGAGAACAAAACAAAGCTAAAACAGAAAAAAACTCCGCGCAGCAGGAATGTACGAACGGGCACTCTGGAAGGACGAAGTGGTCGTTTCACTTAACGAACGGGCATTTTGGGCTATGCCCAAATCCTCGCTCTCACACGCTGACTCACGCTGAAAACAGCCTCTTCTCGATGATTCCAAGCCCTTTCACACCGTGTCTCCTTTCCACTTGGCGGTACCAAGTGCTGCAACCCCTTTAGGACGAACGGTCCATATTCTGGACGAACGGTCCATATTCTGGACGAACGGGCAGGGGGCCGCTAGCGCGGCGTGCGCGTGTGATGCGTGAGCGCGGAGACTGGAAATTGCGCCTGTATGCCTATTAAAGCCTCTATAACTTCGCGCCAGGTTATTTTCCATTCATCACACCGATGCCCAATACCCACACCGTTACTGGATAAACGGGCAGTTTGACGGATGAACGGGCAGAGGGCCGCTAGCGCGGCGTGCGCGTGTGAAGTGTGGAAACTGGAAATGGTGCCTGCATCATTTGTAAGCCTAAATGGCCGCACGCCCTATGAATTACTCTTCGCCACACCGTTGCCCAAAACTCACACCGATTTTGCCTGAATGACTTCTGAAGTAGATCGAATGACTTGTTGGGGTCCCCCGAATGACTTCCAAGGCCATTCGAATGACTTCCGAAGTCCCTCGAATGACTTCCAAGGCCATTCGAATGACTTGTTGGGGTCCCTCGAATGACTTCCGAGGTCCCTCGAATGACTTCCAAGGCCATTCGAATGACTTGTTGGGGTCCCTCGAATGACTTCCAAGGTCCCTCGAATGACTTGTTGGGGTCCCTCGAATGACTTCCAAGGCCATTCGAATGACTTCAGAGGCCATTCGTTCCAGTTCAGAAGTCATTCGATCTACTTCCAAGGTCATTCGAATGACTTCCAAAGTCCCTCGAATGACTTCCAAGGTCCCTCGAATGACTTCCAAGGTCCCTCGAATGACTTCCGAGGTCCCTCGAATGACTTTCGAGGCCATTCGAATGACTTCCGAGGCCATTCGAATGACTTCCGAGGTCCCTCGAATGACTTCCAAGGCCATTCGAATGACTTCAGAAGTCATTCTGGACGCAATGGAGGCCGATTTTGGTTTTTGGGAGGGTTTTGCTTTCTTTCTGGAAGTTGGAGATTTTGGGATGTGTTTTTCGGCATCCGCCCATGGGATTCCAAAGTAAGAATCCGTAGTAGGGCAGTGCATGGGAGGCTTCAAAATCTCCCTTCGTTGCCAATCCAAACGCTGGATAGCTACACTATCGACCAAAAATGTGAGATGATTGTTGCCAATTCCCGAAACCTCCTTATCTTCAAGGCCTCAACCACTTTAGAAACACGATTAAGGGTAGTAACCGCTCTTTCTGACAAACCGACCGTCTCGGTTTCTGCTGTATTTTTTTTAATCGCAACACCTTCTAATTCACCACGAACGTGATTCCTGAAAATTCAGTCAATGCTCCCAAGCAACAGCAACCCAAGGAAAACCAAGGGGAGCACGAAGATATATGGTCATCGGGCTTTGAAACCAAGGCCGGCGCTTTTGCTTCGCCGCCTCCGATGCAGTTGACAGCAAATGCGGCGGAGCCATTGGGGCAGGTGGTTCAACGCAAGGGAGGCCTCACGCCCGAGCAAATGGCCTTGATTGCTTCGTTTGGCATGCAAGGCGCGGTCAGCCAATTGTCAGAAGCCGAGCAAACGAATCTTGCAACGTTCTTGGAGGGCTTTCAGTTATACAGCCAAGCCTCTTTTGGCCCAAGCGGCGGCATCGAACGAACCTACCAAGCCGAAGGTCAAGGCATGCAGCTTGCCATCGAGCAGTTGCCCGGCAACCAAGTCAAAAAAACGGTACACTATTATAAAGGTAGTTTCCAGTTTCACCATGAAACCATCGAGACCCAAGCCGATGGTCCCGAAGGTGCAGCTTCTGAAAATGAAGAGGCCCTGACCGTCGAATTGCCGACGACATTTACAGAATCCGTCTTCGTTCCGGGCAAGGGCATTGTCTCCGTCGGTACGGACGACCTCTTTAAAACCGAGGCAAGCACTCCGATCGGCGTAGAGGCCGCAACCCCGACTTTGGACCGCCATCTGCGTTACCGCCGCGAAATCGAAGTCAAAACTGCCGATGGCCGTGAGATTTTGATTCAGGTTGTGGGCCGTACGAATCTTGCCAAGGGCAACAAAGATGCTGCAAGTCTTGCCATCAAGGGCGATTCGCAGTTGGAAATGCGGATGCTTGTCAAACGTTGGGACGGCGCGACGAGCTTTGAGGAATCCTTCGGGAAGGGCAATTCGCTGAACGAAGCAATTCCCACCTGCGCGGCCGACGGCAACTTCGCCGAACTGCTGCTGCAACCCGGCACACCCGACGAAGCATTTTTGGACGCCGCCATTGCCAAAGCCAACACGCTCTTGCCTGCCTTGGGCAAACCTGAGCGGGAGGATAAGAAGCAAATTGGAACATTTGAACAAGAGGAGGGCGATCCGAACTCCGTCAAGACAGACAAGCAATTAGCCAATCCTGAAATCGTAGATCCTATCGGCCATGCCGAAAAGAAACCTGAGTTAATACCATGGAACGAAATGACCATGGAGGAGAAGCGGGAAGAAGCTTGGGAAACCTTCAAGGAGGCTTTTTCTTGGACGGAATTGTTGATGGAAATCTTGGCAGGGGTTGCCATGATGCTCATCGCCATCATTGGTGTAAAAATGATCGGACCAGCGATGATGGTATTCTTGGGAGGCCTCGCAATCGCAATGGGACTTTGGACCATTATTGCACCCTATCTCGATGGAAAAAGCACCTCCGTGGTGGAATGGATCAAAGGGGGGCTCTTGATTATCGGCGGTGCGGCCTTGATCGTATCGGCGGTCGTCACCTCACCGGGCTGGGCTCCAGTGGCAGGCGGTATTGCATTGACCGCATTTCTATTGTATGCCATCGTCGAACTGATCAATTCGAAAATGATCTATGAGGAGGCCATTGTAGCACCGACCCGCGAGGAAATGCAAACGAAAGTCAAAGCATCAGCAGTAGAGGCCAAAAATGGAGTACGGGACTTGACGTTGGGTTTCATGACCGGTAAGAAAATGGACAAGGGTGTAGATGCGCTTTTGGAGCCATTTACTAAAGGTGGCACTAGCCCGACGGAGTCAATTTTCGCCAACGAAGAGTCTGGCGGTTTGGGGGCTGCATCTGCAGATGAGGCCGTGCCCAAACAGGTGGAGGAGCCTATGGCTGCCAAGGAGGAAGAAGCTTTGATCCCTAAGAAGGAGGAAATTGAAGAGGTCGGTGGAATTCAGAAGCCGACCCCTTCGCCTCAAATGGATGACGTCTATCTCATCCAGAAGGGTATCGTGGACCAAGTCAAAAATGGTACAATCACGCTCAAAAACAGGCGGCAGAAGGGAAATTTTGGCGAAATGGATGTTGACGTAGCCTTGACGGAGATTGGTTTGAAACCATTGGGGCGTCGAATCACAGACTTGGATGCACATACAGAGCATGGAATCGACCATGTATATTTCAAGGAAGGCCCGCCACCGCTAACTTTGGTCGTTGAATCGAAATTCGGCACCTCCAAGTTGAGTAAATTGGCCGATGGGACACGCCAGATGAGTGATGTTTGGATAGAAGCGAGACTCCGTGCAGCAGTTGGTGAAAGGAAGAGTACAGAAATACTCAACACTGGATATGAATCGGTTCTGGCAAAAGTTGATGGTGGTGGAAACATTACCTACCTACTTTTGGACGCATCTGGAAAAGTCGTCGGAAAATTTAACCCGTAAGAATCTCCATTTCTAAGTCCTATTTTGTTGGTTGACGGATTTGTAAAGAGTAGACACATGAGAACAGCATTTAAGTCAGAGGCGTATTTTGATCGATTTTTGGCGGAATCCCTTGAAATCTTTGAGGAAACCAAGGCAAAGCTGGGAGCAGGAGAAATTCGATCAGATCGTATACCGGCAGTAAGAAGATCGTTATTTAGGCATTCGTTACATCGTTTGATAGCGAACTATTCCTATGGTGTATCAATCAAAGAACTAACACCAATGTATCGAGAGTCGCTTTCTTTGATTTCCATTTGCTGGCCAGATGACGGCTCAGAGGACATGCCAGACTACCTGAAGGATTGGTACGTCAAGATGCTTTGGATGCTTAGCTTCGGTATATTCCTTAACATTTCTGACGAGGACTTTGCCAAGATTGTCAGCGTCTGGGACAAAACGGGGCGCCAAGATTGGTTGATTGACTATTTAATTGCTTATCGCATTCCGGATCGCCCCATCGTAGATACCCTGATCTTTCCCAAACCGTACGCTGCTCTTAAAAAGGCGGTCGATGAATCCGATCCACACAAACGCAGTGCGATTGTGAAGCATTACCTTGAAAAGGAATGGTATTCTGGACAAAAGGGGGTCTATTGGTACGAGGACCACAAAAATGTTCACGATATATTTTTTGGCTACTGGAGCTTTGAATCCGCCGCCGTTGTGAAAATTGCAGGTATCGACGACAGCAGTTTCCGTGACAACATGTATTATCCGAAGGATCTATTGTAGGGGGGTGATATGTTTGAGCGTTTTTTTGCAGCGCATCCTCAGTTCCAAGTCGCCGCACGGCCTGAATTGTCCATGGTCCAATCCTACGAGGGTCGACTCCCATCCGAGATTTTGGAATTCTGGAAAGCATTTGGCTTTGGTACCTTCATGAATGGGTACCTGAAGATGGTCGATCCTAGTTTGTTCCAAGATTTCATGCGATCCAGTTACAACGTGTTTTTGGAGCCGGCTACTGTCTTTGCGGCAACCGCATTCGCAGATCTCTTGATTTGGGAGGGCGACTGTGTGAAACAGATCAATTACCGCACTGGATCAACAAAAATCCACGGGGACAGCATCGCAGCATTTTTCAATTTAAGATTAGCGAGGTGGGACATTGTTGAGCTGTCTATGCAGGCCAAACAATTCCGCCCCGCCGTCGAGCGCCTTGGCGAGCCAGCCTTTGACGAGTGTTTTGCCTACGTGCCTGCGCTCGCATTGGGCGGTTCCGAGAAGGTTGAAAACATCCAAAAAGTGAAGCTACGGGAGCATTTGTCGATTTTGTCTCAGATTGTTGGGGTGATCGAGTAGTTCAAGTCACATGTTTGGAAGATTCTTCACCGCACATCCAGCGTTTCAGATCGTCCAAAAGCCGGATCGGGAGCTGATAGAATTGTATCGTTTGCGGGTTCCAGATGATCTTCTTGAATTTTGGAAGCAATTTGGCTTTGGAAATTTCATGAATGGGTATCTAAAGATCTTGCATCCGTCAGTTTATCAGGGTTTTATGCAGGCTACCTATTCAGTCTACAAAGAGCCGACGATCGTCTTTGGAGCAACTGGATTCGGAGATTTGTTGATTTGGGAGGGTGAATATGTGAAACAATTGAACTACCGACTCGGGACTACTAAAAACTGTGGGAGCAGTATCGAAATGCTGTTCGATGTAAGATTCGCGAGATGGGATGTTGTTGAACAATCGATGCAAGCGAAACAATTCCGCCCCGCCGTCGAGCGCCTTGGCGAGCCTGCCTTTGACGAGTGTTTTGCCTACGTGCCTGCGCTCGCATTGGGCGGTTCCGAGAAGGTTGAAAACATCCAAAAAGTGAAGCTACGCGAGCATTTGTCGATTTTGTCGCAAATTGTTGGGGTGATTGAGTAGGGGGAGTAAAATTGAACTAATCATTCAATCGCCTGTCATTGAGTAACTCGGGAACAATTCGCTCGAGCAGACCGCGACTTGTCAGCACACATGTTGCCCTTTCGAAGGATTCAATGGCGCAGCAGACCAAATTCTCTGAAAATCTTCCGAATTTGCAATCCGACGCCCGCGTTTTGTACAAGAAAATCAACGGAAAAGACTTCGAATAATCCCATGGAAGGCCCCAATTACACGCTGCCGGAAGATATTCTGGCAGAAATCAACCTCCTCGCCGAGACCGAGGCGGATCGTCTGGCATTGATCCGAATGGCGACCTTCTTGTCAGGCCGGCCGCAACTTGCCCGCGCACACGTGGCCCTTTCGCAGGGTTCGATGGCGCGCCTGAACAAAGTCTTTGAAGATTACCCGATTTTGGAGGGCGATGACCGCGATGTGCTTATGATGGCCCATGACTCGGTCGATTACGATGCCGGTTATTTCATCGAACCGTTTGACGTGATTAAATTGCGGCCAAGAAAAACACCCCTGCGCAAAATGAAAACTGCTCCGCTTGCAAGGCTGATCGATCTCACGATGGATCCCGAAGATGGGAAAAAACTCAAAGCCTTTCTCGGGGGGCCGGCACTACAGCCCAATCCCGATTCGGATGCGTGGCTGACGCAGGAATTGGTCGATTTTTTGGCAACGGAGAAGTTGTACTTTTTTGGGTTGCTCGATTGGAAAGAGGATCAGCGCGAACTCGCCACCTTCATCCAATCGGCCCTCGTTCGCAATTTTGATTTGGACATTGTGTTCAGTCCACCCTGGAATTCAGCCGAATGGCGGGCAATCGACCTGTCCTATGCCTTTTATGGGGAAATCCTCCGACCCTTTGAAATCGCACTCTGTCATTTGGACATTGATTCTGACAGCTATCAACCGATGCTTGTACGCGCGAAAGATGTTGAGATCGCCCAGCAAGCCGTGCAGGAACTTGGCTTTGAACTGAAGCCTTGGACGACAAGTTGGTGATTTTTGGTTTGGAAGGGAAGGATCTGGATTGCTACCCTTGTAGAAAGCGGTGATCATTCCCCCTCCCCATTCGCTGCCAAGACCAACTGCATCAACTGGCTCGACGCTTCCTTGGCACGCGTGAGGGAGGCCTTGCCGGTGTACACGTAGGAATAGGTCATGGAAATCATGCGGTTGCGAATGACCATCAGGCCGTTGACTTGCACGAAAAATTCTGGATGGCCTTTGTCGTCGATCAAATGGGCCACGCTCAGAATGCCGCGGGCACGGGGGGCGGCACGAAACCGTTCGACGAGGAAATTGTCCCCGAGTTCGTAGTGGATCCCGATATTTTCGACACGGTCGATCGTCCAGAGCCAAACCCCGTCGAGCATGGTTTTGGTGAGTTCGCTTTCCCAGACCTCGAGTTTTTTGTCGTCAAAAATAACATCTGCCGCGGAGGTCGCTGCAAAAAGGATGAGGCTTTCGATATACCCATCGGTGGCAGTATCTGCGAATGCCCTCCATTCGGCCGAATCGACAAAGTAGGCCATCACCAGCTGATTTTCGTTGGCAAACAGGCTGTCGAGCAAGGTCGAATCCTTGACCTCCAGCATCCCCGGCGGTTGCGGAATGCAGATCCAACTGTTTCCCACCGCAGCGCCGGGTTGGCAGCGTTGGTCATCCGACGGCAGGCGCTCGACGTAGGAAATATCCTGTTTTTGGTTGGGGGTGCAGGAAAAGAATAGGAGGGAAAGGAGGCTGATCCACAACAGCGAGAGGAGCATTCTGCGGAGATGTTGCGGGGGATTCATGCGTTTTTTCGGGCGGATGGTATTTTTGAATGTGAAGGTAAGTGATTCCGCCTCAGCGGGGGTAAACTAGGGCAATACAAACGGACGAAAAATTGTAGCTCGCCCTTCGCCTCGGCCTCAGGCCGCGGCGAAGGGCCGAAAAATCTCGTGCGACCGGATCGGTCTACCATACTTTACCCCCTACGGGGCAGACAGATCCGATTCTCTGTCCGACATTCAATGCGATTCCACCATGTCCCCATAGCCGGCATCGACAAACCGCTTCCGAATTTCCGGTTCGGCATCCATGGGATAGTTTTGCGGGTCGAGTTTCCAGGCAGGGAGGGCCCGGAAGCCATTCGTTTTGAATTGCCAGCGCTGGATTTGGTACCGTGGCGCCTCACCTTCCTGACAATATTCGCCCTCTGGATCGGGGACGCTGTAGGTGAGGGTAGGCAATAGCGTTGGGACGCGGTTGAGGGTGCTTTTTTGGTTTTTATGGAATGTTGGCTATCTTAGCATCTATTCCACGCCGCAAACGTTCATCGAAACGAAAGAGCCTGTTCTTTTTCCATCGCAACCGCATCGCCCATCAAATTTTGAAATGTTGAAGGCGCTTGTTGTCGATGAATGGAATCTAATTCGCTTCTACTTGTAAAAAACTCACGCCTTAAAGTCAATAAACACAATGAAAGACCAAGCGCAGCCCACATCTCAACCCAAATCGAGTACCACTTCTGCCTTTGATTCTTCCGAATCAATGGAAGGAGGCACTTATCTGTCACCTCCTGCATTTTCTTTAACAGCAAGTTCGGCCAATAGCCCAGGCGAACCTGAAAGTGCAGGACCTGATGCCAATACCGTTACACTGGTTTCCGGTCAAATGACAAGACTTGGAGAAGACAAGCCAAAGTATATCTATTGGCCTGTAACCGCTTCCTCAGGAGTTACCTTGGGCATAGGTTATGATATTGGAGGGAGAAGCAAGGCATCTGTAATCACCCAATTGACCGCTGCGGGTATGTCTGCAGACCAAGCAACCAAAATCGCAGAAGGTGCTGGTCTTAAAGGGGATGCGGCTAACCAATTTGTGATTGACAACCAAAAAAGTATCGGCACCATTGCTGACGCGGTGGCAGAGGCATTGTTTACGGACACCATGGCCGCCAAAAGAAAGGAGGCCAAGGCACTTGCGACCAGCAAAACCCCGAGCACGGATTCAGAAGGCAATTATGTAAATGCCCGCGGACGGGAAATGCAAGACCAAGTCGAAGAGGGTTCCTATGTGATGTCGGGCGAACAATGGGACCGACTGCATCCTGCGATGGTAGAACTCATTACTGACATGAAGTTCCACGGTGGGTTCTATGCCTATGACCGCATTGCCAAGGTAAACGCGATCTTGATTGCTCATGATGGCGACGATCTTGCACAATTCAAAGGTGTGGCAGCGCTGTTTGAAGCAGACGAAAACGGCGAAATCAGCTACATGGACAAATATCATGATAAAAACACCCCGAAAGAAGATCCGATGAACTATGAGACCTTCTTCGGACAAACCAAAGCAGAAATGAGTCGCTCCTGGCGGCGAAGAAATCGTGTGCGGTATGCTTTCCTACTGCAGGTGATCAAGGCTTTGGAGTCTGGAAAGGCCGTTGCCATGTCTGGGCAGGCCAACCTTCCGAGACCAGTAGCAACTCCTGTGGCCAAGAGCCCTGCATTCGCAGAAGGCGATAGGATACTTGCCACCGCAGAAACCGCAGGTGCAAGCCTTGAAACTGCCAAGGCACAAGATCCCACCACAAACGAATCCGGTGCTTCGGCCTCCGAGAAGCTTGTGAGAGGCGATTTGGATTCCATTGTCCCTTTGGCAGATTTATTCAAGGAAATCGGAAATGAAAAAGGGTTACCACCCGCGCTATTGGCGGCCATCGCTAGCCGGGAAACCAGTATCGGAAAAAAACTGAATGCCAACGATTGTACCCCTGATGGCAAACACACTGGAGTGATGGGCATCAACGACCAAGTCCATCCATCACCGGGAAATGAAGACCAAAGGTCCAACATTGTGCGTGCTGCTTCTATACTCGTGAACCTGCGCGCAGAAATCCAAGCAAAATTTCCAGCTTGGTCGCCCGCTTACCAGTTGCTAGGTGCAGTTACGGCCTACAATCAATCGGCGGGATTTGTAGCAAAGTGGGATGGGAAAGCCATCGAAGGAGACGATTTTGCTTCCGATACCTGGGCAAGGGCAAGGTACCTTGCAGCCCTCAAAATGTTTAGTGGCTTGGATCCGATTCCGGTGATCGATTCCAAGGACAAAGGAAAGGAAACAACCGATCCTGCGATACGACCAGCCGTGAAAAAAGGGCGGCTGATTGCCCAAAGTGTCGGCAGGGGCGGCATCAATCATCCAGACGATGTGCAGGCAGTTTTGCAACGGTTGTTAGAACTAGATGTGATCAGTCAGCAAGAAGCCGGCATTCAAACCGAATCGGCTGTTGGGGAATACGTGGAGCGGTATCAAAATCTGATATTCAACAAAGGTGCCGATGGATTGATGGAGCCGGGTAAGCTCACCGAAACAAAATTGATCAATGGAGAGCGCAACAAGCCAACTCCAACCAAAAAGCAGCCTTCTGAACCCAAGGGAGGACCCAAAGGGGATAAAAATCCACCCAAACGGAAAGAAAAGAACCCCAAGGCTGGTTCAAAACCCGAAGTTCCCGATTACAAATCCATTGCCGAACGTGTCAACCACGAAATGGTTGGCGGCTTTTTCTGGGGTGCTGGAACGGATGAAACCGGGATTAGCATCGCCCTCAGTGAGCTCCATCGAGACGCAACCCATATCAAAGAATTCAAAGCCGTTTACCAAACAATGTATGGAAGGGACCTCGTTGAGCATATCGACAGCGAGGTGGACAATTATTTCCTATTCGTCTATCATGGTCAGCTTGATGAAATCATGAGCTGGTTGACGCCGAAGGCGGACTTTGCTCCAGCAGATAAGAAGAAGGTTGATGGAAAAGGCGATCCAATCAGCGCTTGGCTTGGAAAAGTGGTACAAGAAGGTTCGGTTGGTGAAACCAATAAGCAATATGCTGAGTTAATTTTGGAGGCTGAGGAGCTAGGGCTTGTGACGTTTAGTGATGAGGGAATGGATACAAACGAGTTCGAGAGTGGCAAAGGCGGTTGCGAAGATACGTTTATGAAAATCAAGGAAGGAAAGCCAATTGGCAATGGCAAAAAGAATAAGAAGGGGCAAGACTATTTTTACCCAGAAACGGAAGCAATGCCGATTTTGCCAGTACTCCATTCAACAATACAAGGCATGGTGAGTGATTGGAATGATGGCGGACGTGTAGGAGCAGCGACAAACTTGAAATTGGGCAGTTTTATGGTTTGGAACGATAACGGTAGTGAAACTGGTGTAATTCGCCATAGTAATCATGGAATAAAAGCAAGGGCAATTGACATTAATATGGATACCAAGGGCAATGACTTTTCCCAACCGGAAGCAGTAGACCTCGTATTGAACGTATTGAAAAATGCACCTGTTGGCTCCTACGAATTGGGTATGCCAAGGCAAGGTCTTTTTTTCGATGCTTCAGATTTCGGTTCAGGCAATCCAACAAAGGCAATTGACGGCAGTCATGCCTATACAAAATTGAAAAGTGATGAACTTCGGACGCAAATCGAAACCATGCTTAATGATGGTTACGTTTTAAAAGTAATGGTAGATGCGCCCAATCACTTACATTTTTCCGTTGGCTCAGGCGGTTCCAACTATCTCACGAAAGCCGATATCCCATGAAAATCCCAATCTTCGCAGCCTGCATTTTCATCTACACGATCTCACTTCCAAGCTGTCGCAGCAGTGATGTTAGTCGATTATCTCGGTCTCTGATGGACTCTACATTTACCGAAATCCACTTCGTACCCGAGACAGAGGAAAACCTACTAGCAAACGGTGGGCTACTAGATTCTGATACCTTGCCGAGAGCGTTGGAGGTGCAACTCAAAATCGGCACTTACAGCCATAGACGACACATAAGCTACAAATTTGATTTAACCGTCGACGGTTGGGAGGCGTGGGTCTGCCTCGATGGCCCAGGTGAAGCTTCCTATCAATACCGTTACCTCTTGATTCCGTTTCATCCCGAAAATGAGAAATTCGGAGAAGTGCTCTATGTGGCATATAACAGTGAAGAGTGTTACACCGAGAATACGGAATCTTGGGTTTTTGATTTGGAAGGTAGAAAAGAAATTGTTACAAAAGAATTGGTTTATCAACTCCCTGGCGGGCTCGATGACTGTGAGACTGCAACAATTCCGATAATTGAAACCACGGTTTTCCACTTCGTGAATGGTAAGTTTGAGCAGGGACAAACAGAAGACCCAACCAATATTCATAAAAAAATGTATTCAATACCCTCCATGATTCAGCGCTACAAAGAGGCAGGATTTGAAGCGATGATTCCAGCGGGTTGGGAATGAAGGTCTTTTTTGAGAACGGTGTTAGCTTTGTCGCCGTTGATGCTGCGTGATATATGGAAAGGAAGGATTTAAACGGAACAAAATCTAAGACGATACTTTTTTCAGCCTTGCAAAGAAGTCAAGTACTGTTTCGATTTGGCTTTCTGATTTTGTCCCTCCTTACCACGCATTGTCGGCCGATTGGAGAACAGGATCGGACTGTGGACCCGAACAAAGGCAGCGATTTGCCTATCAGCCAAGACTCAAGGAATGAAAAAAGGATTGTTTCATTTGCTGCCTTTCTTGCCTATTTTCAGGATGATTTGCCGCTTGAATCTTGGCCTGATGGCGCACAGCGCCCCTTGGTGTTGGAAAATGATTTTTGGTACATGGACAGTATTCATCTGGAAAGCGTATTGAAACAGACATTCAGGAAACTTCCAGAAGGCGCGTTGCATTTCATTCCGACCGAGAAGATTGAACAACCTGATGAATATTCCGAAGTGATCAAAGAGCCCTATCTTTCGTTCGACTTCTATGCCTATGCCAAATTAAAACGAGGCTCCTATTGGCTCGTTTCGATCTTCGCTAGAAAAAAAGAACGGGAGGATCAGTACTACCATGTACATCCATTTTTCCTGGTAACGTATTCCGAATCAGGTCAAGATTTGGACAGTTTTATTTGGTGGAGGATCATTGATGATGATATTCAAACCTGCGGATCTGGTGCAGGTGCGAAGGATACCTTGTACATCGGGGGTAAATTTCGAATGGAGAACGATACCTTGAGTGAAATCTTCCAAAAAACCGTAATCACCCCCAAAGGCAAGTTCAAAACGGTATTCTCCAATTACCCGAAGAGCAATTTTTGATTATCTTTCAATGGAATGAGAACGGTAAATGCTATGAAATCCGGTGGCGCCAACTTGCTCTCTAAAGCTGATATTCAATGAAATTCCCAATCTTCGTAGCGTGCATTTTGATCTCCACGATCTCACTTACAAGTTGTCGCCGCCTCGTTTCTTGGAAAGGAATTCTGAAAGCTCTTAGCTTTAACCACAAGACAAAACACGAACCCGTCACCAAACAGGTCGAAATCGACGGTTACAAGCTTTTCACATTTCTGAAAACGCCCATTCATCAAAAATTCACGGTCCACCCCATACAAAATTTGTTTTTCTACCAGCAAATCACCAACTTAGTGCCAACACTTAGCCCGATTCGGTATCACCACCGAAATTTTGTTCTTTCCATTGACCAAACAGCCCAATGTCACGCCACTTTTGAATCTATTCAAATCTGTCAAAACCAACGCTGATGGTCGCTTCAATCCATTTTTAAACCCAAAAAGCAACAGCTCATGGCCACACAAGAACACATGAATGCCCAAGCCCCCGCATCCAAACAACTTGAATCTGAAGGAACTAGTTTCATGTCCCCACCACAATTTAGCCTCACCGCTGGTGGCGCGGACGGTGGAGACCCCAAAAAGGGTAAACTAGAGGCCCCACATCACCATGGGTTTGAAGGTACGCCTTACGAAAAAGACGTTGCGACTTGGCCCGGTGAGGTGGTCATGATTCATAGCCCCTGTTATTCGCAAGAAATTGAAGCCTTGGCAATGTCGGCGCAGGGGCATTCGGAGCAGTATGAAAGTGCATCCGCCGAGATGACCGCCAAGATCGAGGAATGCAAGGGACGAAAGTTTCAAAATGCAGCTGGTCAGGAAAACACGTGGGCAGACAGCAAGCTCAACGGCACGGTCAGGATGAATTCGGAGAATTGGGCTGCCACCTCCAACGGCAAAACGGGTTGGCCAAAACTCGTGATCCTGACTTTTTGGAACGATCCAAGCAATCCTGAGTCAGGGGGATACAACTATTCGCATATTTTGTTTTTCCCTTTTGAGGAATTGGTCCCTCGGGTAATCGCCGATCAGTTGCCGGGTGGAATGATCTTGTGTGGCGACGGAGGGGGAGGAAGGAAGGACATTCTCGGCCACAAGGCAAAAACCGCCGAAATCAATGAATGGATGCCGATACTTGCCGATCTGTTGGGTAAATTGGCAGGAATGGCCCCGAATCCAAAAGCACTGAGCAAGGAATTGCCCGAATTGCTTCAAAAGCTGCAAAAACTGGCTGAAGATGCCGAGCGTATCACGTCCAAGGCCCGCGAGATGAACAAGGCCAACAACGAAAACGAAGCAGAGAAGTCGGCCGAGAAGAAATTTGACCATGAAAAGTATGTGGAGATCAATGGGGAAAAGTTGGAGCGGACGAAGACGTACATCGTGGAGTTTGATCTGCATGGCGAGCATCATTCCGGAGAGCGAACCCCAGCATACTTTTTGGAAAGGTACGGAGTGGAATATGAGCTTGGCAATTGCCGTAATTTGATTTTTATCGCATTATGAACAGTATTTTCCACAGGTTTTGGGCTACTGTGACCTGCTTGGCTTGCTTTCAGCTTGGTTGCAATACCTCCTTTGATGACAAAAAAGCCATTCAGGAGGCTAAGGTCGCAATTGAAATCGGGGAATTCGAAACGGCAATTCAGAATCTCACCATTGTATTGGAGCACCAACCGAAGAATGCTGAAGCACTTGAACTTCGAGCGGAGTGCCTTTCAAAGCGAATCGAACAGAAGAGGAGATTTCCGATTTTAAAACTCTCCTCAGTTTGGAAGGCATTGGGTGCGAGAAACGAAGGGAATATGCAAATCGGATTGTTAACGAATATGACTTCTTGTTGCGGGATGATTCGGCTATTCGTTACCAATTGTTGGTGATGGAAATTCAGAAGGATTGTCCGCGCAAGGCGTTTTCTAGAAAAAACGGCTTTCACATTCTCTCCAACCTCTACCATCGCTCCGGCCAATACCCCCAAGCCCTCGCCACCAACGACAGCGCCATTGCCTACGGTGACACGTCTTCGTTCATCAACATGATTCGTGCTTCGATCTTTGCCGAGATGGGCAACCTTGACTCGGCGATTTACTATCAGAGCAAGGCCATTGAACGTGCCAAAATGGACAACCGGCCGTATTTCGGGGATTATGACACGCGTGCGAACCTCTATCAAGAAAAAGGGGACCTCCCAAATGCCTGCGCCGATTGGCAAATGGCTTTGGAACTTGGCTCCACGGCGGCTCAGTCTAAACTGGATAGCTTTTGTCCGGGACAAATCGGCGATCGGTGAGGGGTAGAAATGAAATGCTCATTCTCCTCAGTTTCATCGGCTCGGAAATGCTTAAACATATCATGTACTTGCTAAGATTTTTGAAAAGTTTATACTACTTGACTAGTAATCAGTTTTATAACCTTAGTTTTTGTTTCAAAATAGTGTACTTTAGAAGAATTTTCAACTAGACAAAAATGACTCCTGAAACCAAAAAAACTGCGACCAAGGAAACATCCGGTCTCAACAACGAATTCTCAGAACAAGAACAGTCGATGACCAATTCGGCGATGCCACCTGCTTTTTCACTCAAGGCAAGTAATGCGGCAAGCAACCCTGGAAATAGCAAGGAAACCAAAGAAAAGGTTGAAAAAAAGGCCACCATCCAAGTAGACGGCGTGCCGGAGGAACTGGTGGTGACTTTGGAGAAATGGGAGGGAATTAAATATGAATCATATCCAGACAATGGCCATGTGAGTGGTGGCATGGGGCACCTATTGGACTCAAAGGAGGAACTAGAAAAATATCCCATTGGCACAGCTATTCCTAAGGCTGTGGTGGAATCTTGGGCAAAGAAAGATGTTGGCGAGGCATGGGAAGCCGCGAAAAAGCAAGCGGCTATGCTGGGTGTTGACAGTCAGGATTTTAAAATTGCACTTGGAAGCATGTGTTTCCAAAACGGTGTAGCTTGGAACACGGAGCATGTGAGGACTTGGGAGTTGATGATGGCTCATCGATGGGAGGATGCAGCCGTTGAGGCAGAAGACAGTGAATGGTTTTTGCAGACTCCGGCTCGGGTATTTGAATTCCAGACAGCCCTTCGCAAATTGGAGGTGGGAACTCACGACAGTCACTTAGCTGAAGCATTTACCAGAAAGGTTGCCGAAGGCAAGGACTTGGCGGCAAAGAAGCAATCTCGCGGAAAACCCCAAGAGGCAGGCAATTCCAAATCGGCAACGACAGCAATGCCAGTAGGAAAAGAGGGCATAAAACAAGTTCAAGTCAAGCTCAAGGAACTTGGACTTTATGATGGCAAGGTCGACGGAATAGCTACAAGCAGCAAAGGCGAAAGCAACACCACGAAAGGAATCAAGAAGTTTCAAGAATCCAAAAAACTACCTGTGACAGGTGAGGTGGATGCCAAGACTTGGGAGGCGCTTTCTGGAATGGAGGATAAACGATCAATTTTTGAAAAGTTCGTGAATGGACTTGAGCGTTCTCAAAAAGAAAAATCGTCAACGCCGAAGCAGGAAAGTGGTTGGGGATCAAATCCTAAATCCGAAACCAAGAAACCAACTCCGGACAAGGGATGGGGGAGTGAGCAAAAAGGGAAACAAGAACCTTTCAACGGGGCTGGTAATTTTGTCGATGATAAGTATTGGCGCTCACAGCTAAGGAAAGGAGACGTGAAGGCAGTCAATATTGGTGACACCAACTGCCGTTTGGTTGCCACTGAAATGTTGCTTATTTATCTCAAGGGGGAAAAGCCGGAAATGATCGAGAAGCTAGGACTCTCAAACACTGGCGATCTCAAGGCAGATGTGGGTAGTATGGCGGTAGTTCCATCTGACAAAGAGGCAAATTTTCTGTCTATTTTAGAAGAGGACAAGACGCATAAAAGTGAGACGCATGAAGAGAAAAACTACAATCCTGACGAATGGTATGTCGGAGGTGACCAGACCTCAAAGGCAATTGCCTACATAGAGTCCTATCTCAGCCAAAATGTCCCTGTCTTGGTTGGGGTGGATCATACTTACAATCGTGATCTCAGTACAAAAATCTCATCTAAAAACGGCAATGGCTATAATGAGGGAACGACTGACCATTTCATTACTTTGACTGGCATCGGGATGGATCCTAAGCGAGGCAAATATTACTCCTTCTGCGATCCAGGTCGATCCACCAAGGCCGCAGGTTCGGGTTCAAGTTTGCAAAACCGACTATTCGACCAGGGAGGCGGGGCATTCAAAGCATCTGGTACTGGAAGTAGCAATGCACAGACTTATCATTTGTCGATGGTAGTCTTATTCCCAAGCGATCGCGCAAAATTTAATGCGGAAAGGCAAGAGAACAGAAAAAAATGGATCGATTAATCTTTTTCCTATGAAAACATATTCATTCTTGTTGATTTCCATCGCCATCCTTCTAGGCGCTTGCAGTAAACAGATTGCTCAGCCTGCCGATTCTCCGAAAAGTCAGGAAGGAGTGCCGCCGGACAAGGAGAGCCAAGGGTTGAACATCTCGGATTTTGTTCCATGTACGGATTGCGAATTCGATGGGGAACTGGTAAACCCCTTGCCAGAAGGTTGGTCTGATACCGAAAAGGAATTGTATCGTGTCACGATTGACTTTTGGGAACAAACTACAAGTTTTTTGTTCAACGCAGAAATGATTGAGCTGTATAAATCGGAAGGGGTAGGAGCTTGCCGTGACCGATTTGTCAAGGTCCTTAGAGGAGATTTGAAAAACTCCGGCAATACGGTCGCAAGTGAGGATCCGGTCAAAACCTTTGGCTGGAGAAATCGTTTTCAAGAATCAGCAATCGGGCAAATTGAATCCTCGAACCATGTACGGTAGAAGGATCCGTACCAATGTCAGGACGAATCCTACGATAAGTGGGAAAGAGAGGTTTACAAGTGCCTAGACATCCTTTTTCACGCTGGTGTTCCCGTATGTTTTTATATCGAGCGACCTATCCTTCATGATTCACAGTCTGCAGTAGTGAGGCTCAGACTCTACGACATGGTTGATTCCGAAGGGGGGCCGCACATGGCTTCGGGACATTTTCTTCACTTTGATAAGGTAGATGGGGTTTGGCTATTTTCAATGAGAGGAGACAAGTAGTTGTATCCTTGGGTATTCGAAGCCAATGCCCAATTAGTCCGTTTTGGCGTGAGCCAATTTGGAGACCATTTTTGCTTAGGAAACCAATCTGGAGCTTGGAAAAACGAAGAATATCCTATCAGCACAGCGTTGATTTACAACGGTGGTCGCAGCCGGTTTGCAACGGAAATCGGGGAGAATCAGAATTGAATTCGAATAGAATAACATGAAGATTAAATTTGCAGTGCTCGTTTGGGCTTTGATCATGGTTGGGTGCAATGCCCCAAATGTAACGGACGGACAAATGGCGAATGCGCAGGATTCTCTCAATCCGAAGGATTTTGCTGTTTATCAAGGTTTTGACGTAGAGGGCTATTACGGCAAAATTCAAACGATTGGTTGTTCCCCGGTGCAGTTGGAAGTGCAAAGGGCGGCTTTGGACTTTTGGTTTGAAACGAGTGCCAACTTGCTCAATGAACCGAGGTTCTTCAGTATTTATGCCTTTCAGGGTGTGAATGCCTACAGGGATACGCTAGGAGCCTACTTTGCAGGAAGATTTGCACCTGCGTCAGAGCAGTATGACTACTACTGGATGGGTCGTTATACTGATCGTGCCAAGAAGGAAATCCTTGGCGAGGTTCCATGCGAGGTAGTCACGCCCGAAAAGTGTAAGGACTTTGGCAATTATTATCACCTCAAGAATGAAGACCAGCAAATCTGCGACAAATGGCGGAATGCAGCCAAAACCTGCTTAGACGTTTGGTTCCATTGCCCTGGTGCGACTTACTTCGAATCTGGTGTACCTGTAATGGATGGAGAGGCGGCAATGGTTCCGCTGCAGTTGTATCAGGCGACCTATGATAGCAATGGTATCGTCACGCGTTTTGACAAATGTCGTTTGGTCAACCTCAGCTTTGTATTGGTCAAGGAGGAATGGATGTTTGACCATCGCGAATTTCTGGATTGACTGTTGGCAAATGGTAGGAACACAGTATGGAAATCCTGGATTCGGAGTGTCAAGCAAGCCCGCGGACCAGAGAATGGGTTTAGTTCTGCCTCCCGGTCGGATTCGATTCCAGCGGTAGAGGCAAATGATTTCATTGGAAACCTAATGTCCTTTGAAGTGTATCGTGA
This sequence comes from Bacteroidota bacterium, assembly GCA_016718825.1. NCBI lineage: Bacteria > Pseudomonadati > Bacteroidota > Bacteroidota bacterium. The sequence continues at coordinate 141,566 of JADKCL010000009.1, forward strand.
TCGTTACCATGAAAGAACTACATGTTTCATCGAATGCCTTGCTATTGCAAGTAATTTCGACCTTTGGATACCTTGGAATTTTTGCTCTTTTGCAAGTGAACAGCGGTGGAACGCGGGGCCCCAGCAGCCCAAGTCAAATTGGATAACTTTCACCCAACGGCTCAGTGGCCCGATGGATACCGTCGAGGGCGCCTCCCGAATGTTCCGCTTAAGGAAGGCCGTTTTCACACATATATATAAGGTGTCGGTTGCTTCAGAGAGAAATTATAAAAATGAGCCTACTTTTTGGCGGGAAAAGCGCGGCAAGTGCTTCAAAATCCCTTGATTCAACATGTCCAATGGCTGCACAGGCGCAGGTTTTTCGGTTGGCAACGAAATTTTCACGCTGCCATGTAAGCAATCCACCAAAAATTCAGATGGGTAGGTTCCTTCTTTCGTGAGAACTGTTATCTTTGCCTTGTTGCGGGTGTTATGCCCACAGCTGTCTATGGTCAGTTTTTCAGGGTAGTCAAGGCGGCTTGCCGCGAGAAGAGAATAAAACTTAACGTACTATGTTTTTGAACATGAGAAAATCGATTACACTTCTTTTGCTGTTGCTGGGTTTTGGAATGGGCGCTTCCGCGGTGAAGGGGCAGGTGTGGAGTATCGCACTTACGGAGGTAATGTATCGTTCGCCAGCCGTTCCCGATTCTTTGGAGTTTATCGAGATCGTAACATTAGAGCTTTTTCAAGAGTTTGAATCAGTATTCTTTTACTGCTGGAGTTGTGTTTTCAATTTCCGAACGTAATCTTCCCCCGGAAAGTTTGCCATTGTTGCAAAGATACGGTGGCCTTCAAAAACGTTTTTGGTCCGATGCCCTTTCTGTTCCAATGGGATTCTGGTGATTTGGATGATGCCGGTGAATTAGTGGAATTAAGACAAGATTTTCGACAGTTACTCAATTTACTTATTCCCCAAATGCACCATGGCCAACACAAGGAAATGGGCAGGGATACTCCATCAATTATTGCGACCAAACCATTCTTCAAGACTATGGACCTGCGTGGGAACCTGCTGGAACTCCAACGGGAATCTTTATCGGAGGACAGCAAATTTTTGCAAATCCTGGTTCATGCTGCGCCCAAACGGATAATACACCTCCAACGGTATTGAATTATTCTTTTGACGGCTCCAACATCGGCATCAAATTCAGTGAACCGATTGGTTATGAGTTCCATGGTGCAGGTATCACTAGCTATTACTACACGGGATTGCCGCTTGGAAACTCAACTTTGATCCCTCCGAATGATTCCTTTACGATACAGCTTGCGGCACCGGTTGCTCAAGGACATATTGACACGCTCCATATTGGAGCGGTTCAAGACACAGCTTGCAATGCAATGGCCCAATTGATATTGTTCTAACCTACAATACCTTAAGCGATCCACTAGAGGTATCTGAGATTATGTATGATGGGCTATCTGGAAGTATTGTTGGAATCGATAGCATGCTCTTTGTAGAATTTGTCAATCCAGGCCCATCTAGTCGCCCGATTGGTGGCTTGCATGTAACTGGTCAAATTGACGTTGTGCTTCCTGAACTAACACTAGCAGTCGGCGAACGTATCGTTTTGGCAAGGTTTCCCGAGTTGATTGAGCGCTTCTTTCAAATCGACGGTAACGTCTTTTTCTGGAACGCAGGGTCAATCAACGATGCGACTGGCCATTTCCGTTTGACAAATACCGCAGGTGTAATAATAGATTCACTTACATTTTCTAATTTGAGTCCTTGGCCCACTGGCGCTAACGCAACAGGTAGGAGCATAGTTGTTTGCGACCCATCCCAGGATAACAGTATCGGAAGCAACTGGGTAGAAAGTTCCACCATTATAGATTCTGTTGGTATATGGTATGGAGCAAACATCCCTGGGCCAATTTGGGCAAGCCCTGGACGAGCCAATTGCCGTTTGGTTGCAGTCGACAATGCTGAGGTGATAGCTACCAAGATTTATCCGAATCCTTTCTATTCCACTTTTGAGATTGAGACGAAGTCAACGGGTTTGGTTTCGGCCTTGATTACCGATGCAATGGGTCGAAATATCAAAATAGCATCCCTGGTCGACGGTTATGCCAAAGTGGATCTCGCTTCACAGCCGCCGGGTATCTACTTCGTAAGCCTTATCGACCAAGATGGTAGGGTCCTCAATGTAAAGAAGCTGATCCATTATTAACCGCACAGGTTAGGGAGAATGCAAGGGTCTGTTTGATAGGGACTTGCATTCTCTTTTTTATAAATCCCGATCCTAACGGAGGACGCTTCAGGTATTGGAGGTTGAAAGTTAAGCACCATCTTTAAGATTTTTTAAGACCACTGGCTTTCGTTAGGTTTAAAAACAATTGGAAGGATCTTCACTTCCGACACCATTCTGCTGAACTTGTTGACTGGGTCTGAGAGGGATAAATCGGGGATATCACTCCGAGGATGCCTCAACAATCCTGTTTTAGGTGGTCTACCTCATTCGACTAGGTTAGCCTTTAAAGGAGTACCCATCGAATCCTATAGATTGAGCTCAGGTAATTCTCTGCATGAAAAATCGCCCGTAATTCGTAGGAACATGTTTTGGAAAATAGGCGACAAAGTTGCTATCTTGTAAGTTGAAAAATGAGTCAGAAAAATTGGCATGTGCTATGTTAAGAATCGGCAATATAGATAGGCTGGGATCTCGGAGAAGTGTTGGCTTTGCCTTGCTAATGTTTTGTATTCTAGATATTTCTTATGGCCTAAAGGCTCAACTGCCTGGAAACGTAACCATTTCTAACATTACCAACTGGCTGAAACCAGAGTCAGCAAGCTGTTTACTCGAAGGATGTAACGTGACAAGCATCACCTCTGTGTTGCCAGTGGCTACGGAAAGGGATGGCACTTCAGGAATCAACGGCCCTGGTACTGTCACCTTTCGAAATGGAATTTTGAACTTCAATCCATCTATTCGAACAAGAAATAACGATTGGGTTGGGATCCAAAGAAACACAGCGGCACCGAAGATCCAAAATAGCTTCACCAGCTTCGTTGTTTTCAATACGGCCGTTTTGGATAGTCAACCAGGTCAGTGGTTTCAAGGTCGTTCCTTGATTGGTGCAGAACACGATGGAGATCAGAACGACTTTGGCGTAACCTTTGCAAATGGGAAGTTGAAGTATGCCCACGAGGACAACAGTGATGTTTATTCCATGCAACCTCAATCAATATATGCGGATGGCAAAAACCATCTCTTGACTATTTATCATGAAAAGGGTACTGCGGCGGGTGACTCTACCGTAATGTACCTTGATGGTAGGCTGATTGCAGCAGATGATATGCTCGATGATGCAATGAGTATGGACTCCATTTTTTTCGGGAGTAACCTTGGTCATACAGCGGGAATGGCATTGGATGCTGACTTTGGGGATATCCTTTTTTACGATGCGAAGGTTGCTGGTTTCAATCGCGACCGTATCGAGACCTATCTAGCCCTGAAGTATGGAATCACCCTTGGTCACCACTACAAGTTGCTTGCTGGGGCTGGCAATATCAATCTTTATGCCATTGACCCAATCTTCCAGCAAGGAATAATTGGAGTTGGCAAATGCAGCGCGACTTTGTTGGACCAAAGAGTATCTGAGTCCGTAAGCACTCCTGGTTTGAAGCTATTCTATGGATCTCAAGTCCCAGTCCTTATCGCCGCCATACAGCAACAACAAACTAGCTTTCCGGTCATTGCAACAGACAACGTTTTCAAATTGTTGGCCATGATGGGGGTGGTGTCACTTTTCCCAGCCCTTCAATGGCGTGCCAAACTAACGTTTGGGAAGAACATTTAAGGTAGCCGATTCCAACGCAGGGACGGTCACACTTTTCTTCCCCCTTCAACTTTCACAGGCTTAGGAAATATCACAACTCCCGGACCATACTATCTAGTCTACGGGAAAGATCCGCAGTTTGGGATCGGTGAAACATTTGTGCCATTAATTCCGAGGACAGGTTTGTCAAACGATTACTATGTTCACATCGATTTCCCCAACAACGACTCGACATTCTTTACAATTGTAAGAGGAACCAATGCCTTTGCTGCACCAGGAGGGGTTGCCAAGGGTTTAGAGCTTTGGCTTGATGGTGGGAAAGGTATCCCGGCAGGCCCAAGTGTGAACGCGTGGAACGACCAAAGTGGCAATGATCACAACACCGCATGTTCCTGTACTGGTATTTCTGGCTTGTCAACGGCAATTGGTAAGAAATTGAATTATCGTCCTTTTGTGGAAGCATCTGCATTGGATCGAATTTGGAAGACCAGCAATTTGTTTCAGGGAAAGACGGTCTTCATCGTTGCAAATGCAAAACAGGGTGGGGCTTCCCAAAATGGACTATTCGGTTTCGAATCCTTGCGATATCCCAATCGGAATTTCTATTTAGGAGGTTTCATAGCTACTGAACGATTTGACTCTATGAATGTTGCGGAGGTCATCGTGTATGACAATACCCTTGCTGGAGCTGGTAACAACGCTTTTGAGCGTGTAGAGAGCTATTTGGCCGTCAAGTATGGTCTGACGCTTACACATAAATACAGGATGAGCGATTGGGATGGTGTCGCCAACGTGGATATCTATGACCCTGCTACCTATCCATTTGACATTGCGGGCATTGGGCGCGATGATAATGGTCGCCTGTACCAACGGCAAGGAAAAACATCAGATGTAGATTCATTGGTTTCATTGGCATTGGGGTCGCATTTTTTGTATGATACGTTAAACAGCAATCCCATCGTTTCGGACAAGAATTTTATCATGACTGGCCATGACGGCGGAGATATCTCATGTTGGAGCACCAATGAAATTTCCGTCGCAGGGAAAAGAGGCATCTACCGTCGGGTTGCAAGAGAATGGAAGTTGCAGAAGACAGCTGGATGGGGACCTGAACAGGTAGAATTTCGCGTTTTGGCTGATAATCCAAACGCCAACCTTCCTTCTTTGCCAGTTGGTGCCTCATTTGTGCTGATTACTGACAACGACAACAATTTCCGTGATGGAAATTCAGTTGCCCATCCGATGACGTTAAGCTCACCTGGCGTCTATACTGTGACCTTGCCGACTTCCACTTTTCCTGGTCCTGTAAATTTCTTTACGATTGGTACCGAGATGGACTCCGTCTTGCTTGGCAAGCCGATCAAGTGTGTTGGAAACACCTTTAAGGTTTTTGGCTCTCGGTTGGGGGACGTATGTACGGAACTAAAACTCAGTGACGGTGCCAACAACTATTTTGGCGTATCAGGCCCTGCGGTTACTGACACAACATTCTTCATTGCAAGCAATTTACCGGGCGGTTGCGTGGATACGCTTCTTTGGAGAATTCCTTTGGTAGCTAACCCCTCAAACTTTGACCTGCTGGTGGATACGACGACGGGCGCATCTGGCTGCAATTCAACCGTAATTGCTTCCAATATTGACAATGCTCGCAATCTGGTTGACTCGATTTTGGTTGATTCCAGTGAATTGGCAAATATTTCTTGGCCTGGAGACTCAATTTACTGCGCCAATGGGCCAAATGTTCTCCCCATTATTGGTACCGGAACTACTGTTGGTTTGTTTAGCCTGATCGGAGGTCCACTAGTTGGTACTCCTAACCTCCTAATGCCTAACAATAATACTGGTGGTTTGCTTGTCCATTCGGGATCCGTAGGAACGCATACAATAAGATATGTTACTAACGGAACATTTCTATGCAAGGATACCGCAATTGCCACCATCAAAATCAGACCCGTCACCACACCGACGATTTCCTATGTGGGATCGCCGTACTGCGGTGGCAATCCGTTCTCGGATCCTGCGGTAATTTCCGGGACTGCCGGAGGTACCTTTTCGTCCGCTCCCGGATTGGTATTTAGCAATACGTCAACGGGGGTTGTGGACTTGCCCGCTTCTGCGCCAGGCACTTATACCATCTTTTACAATCCCCATGTGGACTCCTGTGCCAACGTTGCCTCCACGACCATCGTGATCAACGCGCCGGAAAGAGCCTATTTTGATTATCCAGACTCGGTATTGTGCTTAGGAGCCGCCCAAGAATTGCCCTCCATCCAGTATCTTCCTTCCTCTGGTTCGTTTACACGCATCGCAGGAGCGGGTACACTCAACGTGGATCCCAATACAGGTGCGATCAACTTGGGAACTTCATCTGCTGGATTCTACTATGTCCAATACGGCGGCATTTCCGGTACATGTACCTACACTGCAGTTGATTCCTTCCGCATCAAAGCCCCAACCGATGCCACTTTTAACCTCGCCAACGATACGCTTTGCCTCAATGATCCGGCGTTTATTCCAGCACGGACCGATCCGAATGGCTACTTCACGAGCTTCAACAACTTGATCGGGATTCTCGTGGATTCGTTGACTGTAAATCCAGCGGCAAGTACGCCGGGGGGGCCCTATGAGCTTGTTTACATTGTACCCGATACTTTTTGTTCGGATACATTCTCGCTGCCCTTGTTTTTTAGAGGAGTGGCCGCAGCGAACTTGACCTACTCAGACACGGTGCTCTGCGAAAATGAGCCGAATATTTTCCCCGTGTTCCAATCTGGCGTGGCAGGCGGTTCATTTTTCTCTACCAATGGAGCCATTTTTGTGGATTCGTTGACGGGGGAGTTGGACATCTCGCTCACACCGGTCGGCCCGAACTACAACGTATTTTACGTAGTTCCGGATCCAAGCTGTCCCGATACCGTGCTTGCTGCAACGATCGACATCGATTCGATACCGACACCCGATTTCTCGATCCTCGTGGACAGCATTTGCCAGAATTCGGGATTCTATGAAATTGATGTCCACCGCATCAGCAATTACAGCTTTTCCTTGTTTATCGGCGCCAATCAGGTACCGGGTGCGATCGTCGGGGATTCGATCAACATCGATATCCTTCCTGCGGGTGGCCCTTACATGATTCAAAACATTCAGACGACTACGGTTTGTAGCGATACCGCCTACGATTACCTTACCGTCGTGGAGCAGGATTCGGCGGGGATCATTTTTGCGCCGAATATCATTTGTCTCAATGACAACGACCCCTTCCCTTTGATTACGGGCGATGGGGGTGGTGTGTATTCGCTCGGACTTTCGCCGTCGTTTGTAGCTGTCGATCCTGACTCTGGTATCATGACCTTGGACACCAACATGGTACTGGGTATCTATTGGGTCGTGTATCAAACGACTGGTTTGTGTTCGGACATAGACTCGGCATTTGTGGATATCCGCAACAACCTCTCTGCACAATATGATTACTTGGCCATCGAGTACTGTCAAGCAGATACGTTTCCGATCAGTCCGGAACCTGGCTTTGCGAGTGGAGGCGTTTTTGAAGCGGATACAACGGGCTTGGTCTGGATCGATAGCATTGCTGGTATTTTTGATCCGCATGCCTCCGCCCCCGGCACCTACCTTGTAGAATACAACATCAGCAGCGCGGGAGCCTGCGAAGCGGTGTGGACGGACCGGGTCACAATTGTAGAAAAGGACACCCTGACAACGCTGACCTATGTGGGAAGCCCCTACTGTCCGTCAGATCCAGACCCTGACCCTATTTTGACCCATAGTGCGGATTCGATGGGATTGTACTCAGGTACGGGGGTTTATTTCTCCGATCAAGACCGCGGTATCATTTCTTTGGCGGCCACCTTGCCTGACACGTACGTGGTCGAGTTTGCAAAGCGTACCGTGTGTAGAGAAGTGTTTACCTTCCCGATCCGGATCAAGCCCGCCGCAGTAGCACAGTTCGGCTATCGAAACTCTGTTTATTGTATCGGACCAGATAGTTTGTTGCCACTTTTTGTCTCGAGTCCAGGAGGTTCATTCGTCGGCATTCCTGATTCCTTGGGTGACAATATGACGATTGATCCATTGACGGGGGCCATTGACTTGTTTGCGACCTCGCCTGGCACTTACCAAGTCAATTATACAATTCCGCCATCAGGGCAGATATGTGGCGGTACGGGGACATTTGCCTTACGAATTTTACCGCAGCCGACTGGGATCGATTTGAGCAGCAATCATCCCAACGATACGATTTGCGAAAACACATACGTACTCTTCCGCGCCTCGGGAGCCGAATTGGTGAATTATTATCTCAACGGCGACTCGGTTGGCTCGGGTATCGAATGGGAAGGTATCGGTTTGGACTCGGGTGACGTCGTTCAGGCGTATTTCAAGACCGCACTGGGTTGCGAGGATTCGATCACGCGCGTGATGCACGTCTTTGACATTCCGGAAGCCACCATTTTGTCTGCGCCAACGATTCTATCGGGTACGGACTCATTGGAAATTCCGGTGGAGCTGTTTACCAATGATACTTGGCTGCAATGGGCCGTGGCGGGAATGGGCGCTGTTGAATTCAGTGCAGATACCGGAAGATCCATTATCGGAGACTCCGGCATGGTGATCCCCATCGGAAATACGGTCTTTTTGGACAGTGACATCAACCCGGCGCAGTTTACGCTGACAATCGTGCCCAAAACGTTCCTCTGTACCGGGACGCCCGAAACGGTAACGATTCGTGTGAATCCCAATGACAAGGACGTGTTTGTGCCACAGGTGATGACCCCGGATGGCAACGGACAAAACGATACGTGGCTGATTCAAGTCAAAAACGGAATAGATCCTGCGCTTTACACGATTCAGTTGTTCAATTCTGCCGGCGCCTTGGTGCATACGATGACGCCGCTCAATGACCTCTTTACCGGAGACAATGCCAATGCAGGGTATCTCACAGATGGGGTTTATTGGTACCTCTTGTTGGATGAGAAAGGGGAGAAAATTGAGGCAGGTGGTCTAACGATCAGAAGGAAATGAGAAAGCACAACACTACTTCCGTGATGCGGTTGTCGCTCCTCTCCGGAATGGTCATGGCAGTAATGCTGATGGCGAATTACGGCTTTGGTCAGCAGCTTCGAATGTCCAATTCGTTTATATTCAATCCATATCTGGCAAATTGTGGCTCGATAGGCGTGAATAACCTGACCAATTTCTTTGTCAGCCACCAACAACGGCGGATGGCAGAGGGCACGAATTGGCGGTCGCTTTCCCAGTTCCTGAATTTCAGAAGTCAGCCACTCGGTCGTCACGGCAACTTTGCCTGGGGTGCGAATGTGAACAATGACATTGAATGGACCGAATTTCGCCTCGGCATCAACGTGACCGTGGCGGCAGCGATCATCAATACCAAGTCAATGCGGCTATCCGTCGGAGTTACCGGCGGATTTATCAACTGGGGTTCGCGGTATGACAAGGTGCGTGTGTATGACCGAACCGATGTATTGATTGCGGAACGCGGCAATTTCGGGGAATTGGATGCAGGATTTGGCGGGGAATACCGGTTCTGGAACAAGTTTTTGCGGGCTGATGTCAATGTCTTTACGCAGCAATTGCCGGGAATGCGATTTCCAATACACTTCCGGGATTGAACATTTATCCCCACCTCTTCGGCGGCGCCGGAATTCTGTTTTCTCCGATTCACAACCTGTACATTGGCCCGCGTGTGTTTTATCGGAATATCTTCTCGCATGGCGACACGACACAGTTGGGCGCACCCTTGGATGTCGGCTTGAAGGCCGAATTTGACCGTCAGAATCTTTGGATGGGCGGGTCCTACCGTATCAATCAAGGAGCATTGACGATGGGCTTCGGGATGCGGATCGCGCAAACGGATACCGTTGGAATGCCGGACCTCGTCGGGTATTTTGTGGATATGAATGCCTCATTTGCCTTGCCGATGGGGGAGGGAGCGGTGATGGGACCTACATTTGAGTTGGGCCTGAATGTCGCGTTTGGCCGTAACCGCAAGCATCTTTACCGCCGGGATACGATTCGACCCTCAAGTGGATCATTTTGGGTGGATGATGGTCACCTGAACGACCACATGGTTGCGCGTTTGAAGCAAACTGCCCCATCCGGTCTGCAAGGGAACACGCAGGTAAGCCCCAAATCGGTGGTTTTGACCTATGAATGGGACGACAACAGTTATCAATATGTTGGGAGTACCCCTCAAAAAGCCAAAGATACCCTGATTTCGGAATTGGGCGAAGAGTGGTTGGGAACGGATGCCATTCTGGAGAATATGGTAGGGGAGGTGATCAAGGAAGCGCTCAGTCCGGATACGTTAGGGATTTCAAACCCGGATGTGCTGGAGAGGTTGAGTGGCTTGGTCTACATCGAGCTCGCCTGTCAACTGTTGGTCGATGAAGAGGAAGCAGATGATTTGGCCAAGGGCATGATGTATGAAGGCGAATTGGGGACCAACAATCGTACGAAAGATTCATTGTTGCTCAAGGTGGTGTACAACGATGCAGATACCGTGATCGGGATCGGCAAGGACCGTCAAATCACCAACTTGGAGTTGGCTTGTTTGAAACTCCATGCCATGCGCAAGAAGTTGGAATACGAGCTGAATGAAGCTTATGGAGAGAACTGGGCGGTGTATTGGGAAGGGGAGCCTTTGTCGGTGGCAAAATCGCAGGGACGCAAGGTGGTTTACCTGAAGAAGCCAAGGATTACGCCCAACCACCCGCACCAAGATGCTTTCCAAGTAAACGTGATCCGTTTGCGATTCGCAAGAGGCGAGGGAATGGACAACGATCAAGTAGGTGTTGATCCAGAGGCAGGCGCAAAACGTCCAAAGCGGCGCAAGGATCGTGACAAGGAACGGAAGACCATCAGGGATAAGGTATATTGATCATGGGAGCAATGGGAAAAATCAGCGTGTTCTCAGATGGCCTTGTTGCAGGGACAGTTTCATAAATCATTTGATTCTGTTAGGCATTTGCTTAGTTTGTGCTGTTTTCTTTTTTCTTCAGGGTTGCTTTCGCGCAGGGGACATTAATAGTTCTCCAATCACCATTTTCCGAATATTGGGCACGGACTGCGATCAAGTTTATTGGGACCAATCTTTATGATGATCCCGTTTCCTACGCCAAATTGCGATTCAATAGGCTTGGAGAAACATTGCTACCAGTCAAATTTATTCTTTAACCTTGGAACCCAATCACAGATGCAGGTGACCCAACTTATAGGGGGTTTTCTCCCAATCGTATTTTTGGACGATTCCCAATTCTGCCTTGCGGTCAATACGAGTTCATTCTGAATGATGATGAAGTTGTGCAATAATGCTGGGACAAATTGGTCGACCCGTTTACGGTACTGATTGCTGCGAATGCAAGTTTGTCTTATCCTAATGGTGGAATTTATTGCTTGAACGGCAACAATCCCGCTCCGCCCACGATCACGGGTGACCGGTGGAACATTTTTTGATTTGACGGGAAATGGAATTTTAGGAAATAGTTCCACGGGTTCACTGATCCTACACAGTGGTACAGCAGGACTCAACAACATCCGCTTCATTACTAATCCCGTTGGTGCATTGTGTCGTGATACACTGGACATCCCCATCCAAGTCGATACCCTTCGCCTCCAAAGCCTGAGTTATGGAGGGACGGCTTACTGCCAAGGCTCCACTGTTTTGAACGTGGCGGCACCATTTGATGCAACGGGCGGATCTTTTTCCTGCATCCCTTCGACTTCTGCGCTGAATTCACTTACTGGAGCATTCGACTTATCGATTGCCCCCTCCGGCGGCTATGCGATTACATGGACACCCGGGCCAAGTGCCTGCGAAAATCCGCATACGGTCTCCATTCAAGTGGATTCCCTTGTCGCAGCAGTCTATGACTATGACTCGGTTTACTGCGTTGGATCGAGCGCCAATACCCTTAACTCGGTTTCCTTTTTGCCACCCGGCGGATTTTTCCAAGAGGTGGGCGGATCAGGAAATCTGGTTTTCTTGGATTCGATTACTGGCGAATTGGACTTGGACAGTACGCCTGCAGCATCACAGTACATTGTCCAGTATTTGGTGACAGGTGGTTGCGTTTCCTTGACAAGGGATACATTTGAAGTGCGCATCGCTGCCAATGCTAATTTTAATATTGCCAGCAGCGTTTGCTCCAATGAGGATTCCTTGGCCGCCACGGGGTTTGTTCCCGGTGGTAACTTTATCTCCAGCACAGGTGACATTAATTTCTTTTCGCCGAGTTCTGCGGGAATCATTGAAGTGGACAGTTGTACGATCGGCGGACCATTTACGCTCTTTTACTTCGTCAACGATCCCGTTTGCCCGGATACGGTGGAGCGGCACGTGACCATTTCGCCGGCACCAACAGCATCGGTGGACTATGTGGATTCACCTTATTGTCTCAAAGACAGCGATCCGATTCCGTTTTTCATCTCCGGCTCCACAGGCGGGACCTACTCGATTTCACCCACCGGCACAATAGGTGCAGCAAGTGGAATTGTGGACCTCATGGCAACCGGTCCGGGACAATATGCCATCAATTATACTGCTACCGTTTCGGGTTGCACAGCGGTATTTGAGTTGGACTCGATCGAGATTCTTCCCATGCCGATTACCAACTTTGACCTCCTGGACACTTCGCTTTGCCAAAACAGTGGTTTGCACCTGATTCAAGTGATCACCTCAGCAGGCGCGGCGTTTTCACAATTCTCCATGACCAATGGACAATTTGTCGGATTTCCTGGTGCGATTTCGGGAAACAATTCGATCAATACCGATACGCTGCCCGCAGGTGGCCCATTCCGAATTCACCGTTTGGTCGATGACGGGACATGCAAAGACTCCTTGGTGGACTATGTTTGGATTTTGATAGAGGAGGACCCTTCCTTTATCTATGCACCTTCCGAGTACTGTCAATCTGACCGCGATCCATCTCCTTTGATCTCAGGCGATGGAGGTGGAACATTCATTGAAATCAACTCCACGGGGCTTGTAATGGCAGACAGCACCGGCCTCATCGAGGTCTCAGCTTCCTCACCGGGTATCCATACGATTCAATACACCACAAGTGGCCCTGTCCGCAATCCTCCACGTTTGATGTCTTGATTACAAGCTCGACAAGTCCCAACTTTGGTTATTTGGAAAACAGCTATTGCGAAACCAATACCGATACCATTTTTCCCAACGCGGTGCCCAATTTGCCACTTGGCTATTATCACTTCGAGGTTTCAAACCCGGGACTTGTATTGATTGATAGCCTTACGGGGGCCTTGGACATTTTCGCGAGCGATACCGGAAGCTACAATGTGACGTTGTATTTGGACAGTACCTCTGGAAACTGTATCACCGAAGCAAGGGTCTCGATTGAGATTCTTGGGTATGAAGATGACAGTATCGACTTTGATACGCCGATTTGCAAAACGGATTCCTTTTTGCAAATACGATATGACTCCACAAAATCGGGGGTATTTTTTGCACCAAGTGGTTTGGTTTGGGAAGACCGGGATTCGGGTTTGGTTGCGATTTACGCGACAGCAGTCGGAAGCTATCAAATCCGCTATGAGATTACCGGTATATGTGCTGAGCAGTTTACAAAAACCCTGAGTGTAGAAAACCCGGCGGATCCGAGTTTCCAATTCCCACTTGGAGAAAGGGCGTTTTGTCCTTCAGAGGGGTCAACTGTGGCCAATCCGGTCAATCCCGGAGGCGTGTTTACTTGGACCAATTTTCCTACAACCACCACGGGAACGCTTCTTTTGGACTCCTTGACGGGTGTGATCAATCTCTCAGGGTCAAGTTCAGGATCTTATGATGTCAACTACCGCACGAATCTGGGCTGTGATGGAGATACCACGATTCAGATATTGGTTTATTCCAATCCTGCGGCACCAAGGATTGACTTGTCTCCCAACGATTCTATCTGTTTGGGGCAAACGCTTGAAGTTTCAGGATTTGGTAGTTCGTTTTTCAAAATCCGGGTGAATGGTGTGGAAAGAACCACGCAATCCACCTTGCAAGTCCCTGACTTGGACAGCAACGCCATCATTGAGGTGGTCTTTATCACCCAACAGCTTTGCAAGGACTCGCTTGATACCTTGATCACCGTTTTGCCGATTCCCAATGGCATCCCCATCGTCAATTTCCCCACGATCACCGGCACCGATGAAATCGATTTTGACATGACCACCAACGTGGACAATACCAGTTTCTCTTGGACCCTGGCGGGAATTGGTCTGGTGACCTTTGACAAAACACTGGATTCGATTGCTCCGATTTTGATTGGCGACTACGGAAATATTCATGTGGTGCCGACATTGTCCAATGGCTATGAACCGGCGCAGGCTGTCTTTTCCATTGTGCCCGAGGCTTATGGATGTGTTGGCGACACCGATGTGGTGATCATCAAAATCAACCCCAATGATTTGCCGATTTTTATTCCCGAAGTCTTTACCCCCAACGACGACTTGAAAAATGATCGTTGGTTGATCCAATGGAACAACAATATTGATCCCAACAACTACACCATGTTGCTGTACAACCGCAGCGGTGGGCAGGTGGAACGTTTTGACCATCTGCGTGATGACTGGGACGGAGGAAGCCTCCCGGATGGCGTTTATTGGTGGCAACTATACGAAGGCCAAGAATTGTTCATGAAAGGGGCAGTAACGATTAGGAGGCGATAAGTCATGAAACCTTTGACAACACGGATGAAAATGGTAGGTCGCCAATGGTTCGTTTTCGCGCTCGTGGCCGTTGCCTCCTTTGTTGGAGCACCAAGGGCAAAAGCACAGCAGTTGCCGATCTCCGACAACTATCTTTTTAATCCCAGGTGGATGAATCCCGCAATGATGGGAACCCGGAACCTGAATCATTTTATGATGTCCCATCAGCAGCGCAAGCTAAACTATGGGGAGACGGTACGGTCCATGAGCCAATTCCTCAACTTCAGTACCGCGCCCCTTGGAAGGGGAGGGACATTTGGAATGGGTGGATTCTTGAACCACGACATTGAGCATACTGAGCAGCGGATCTCCGTCAATATCGCGGTCGCTGCCAAACTCATCAACAATTCGAATTCCGTTTTGTCAGTGGGCATCAACGGGGGCTTGATCAACTGGGGCTCCAACTACACAGGGCGGCGCGTCTATGACCGGGATGATATCTTGGTTTCCAACCCCACCAACTTCGCCGATTTGGATGCAGGGCTTGGCGTGCGGTATGCGTTTAACAACT
Source organism: Bacteroidota bacterium (assembly GCA_016718825.1). Lineage (NCBI taxonomy): Bacteria > Pseudomonadati > Bacteroidota > Bacteroidota bacterium. The sequence goes on from JADKCL010000009.1 coordinate 156,645, forward strand.
ATTTTATCCGCACAGAAGCCAATCTCGCCTTTACACAGCTGCCGGGCAATCTGATATCCAATCGCTTGCGCGGAATCTGGTTGAATCCGCACATGTTGGGTGGAGGTCATTTTCAGCTTTCGCCAGACAACAACTTTTATGTCGGCCCGATGCTGTTTTATCGCAACACCGTCTTCAACCAGGATACGACGATCAAGGCAGGGCAATTGGATGCCGGCATGAAGGTGAACATCCTGCGCTGGGGACTTTGGTTTGGCGGTGCCTACCGTATTGGGAATGCCGCGCTGACAGGTGGCTTTGGATTGAAATTGCTCAACCCCGATACCTTGTTTGAGGAAAGTCGGAATGCCTTTTTCCTTGACCTCAATGCGTCGGCGAGCTATCCCATGAATGAAAGTTCCACTTTTGGGCCCAGTTTCGAAATCGGATTGACGATGGCCTTCGGACGGGTGGGTGAATACAATGTCACGGTGGATACCCTGCAGTTGATTCGGGGATCTTTCTGGAAAAATGACGGTAATATCAACACCCATCGTATCAATCGCCTGAACAAAAACGCACCTCCGGAACTTGCGGCGATTACCGAAGTGTCAGAGAAAAACGTCACGCTCACCTACGAATGGGATGACAATGTGTACCGCTACGTGGGCGAGAATCCGGAGCCTGTGAACGATACTTTGCTTTCCTCCGTCGGTCGAGAATGGCAAGGGGTCGATGGGATTCTGTCCAATATCGTCACGGAAGTGATCAAGGAGGCCTTGCATCCTGACACGGCCCAGGTAGCCAATCCTGATAGTTTGGAACCGCTCAAGGGCTTGATTTTGGTGGAACTCAACGGCAAGCTGAAAGCCACTGAACTCGAAGCGGACTTTGGAGCCCAAGGCGCCAAGTTTCTTGGAATGCTTCCGGAGCGTATCAAAAGCGACACCCTGCGCATGCGGATCGAATACGATGGAAACGATACCACCATCGTCGTTCACAAAAACAAGAACCTTTCCAACTTGGAGCTCGCTTGTCTGAAGCTGCATTCCATGCGGAAGAAGTTGGAACATGAGATCAATAAATACTTCAACAAGGACTTCTTGCTTCTTTGGGAAGGCGCACCGACGCCAAGTGACGACGTGATCAATAGCCGCAGTGTTGTGTACCTGCAACGCCCCAAAATCACCTCCAACAACCCGAACCAGAAGCCTTTTATGGTTCCTCAGGTCAAGTTGGTCTTCACGCGATACACCAACTACTTCGATACCAAGGCCAAGGAAAACGAAAACAAGGTCAAGAACAAGGAGGAAACCCAACTTGAAAAGCAAAAGCGGAAACGCAAAAACCAATACCGCGTCTTGGTCGAATAGTGTTGAAGTTCGGCCGTTGTGTCGAATGTGATCAAGGCAAAAAAGAAAGCTGCCAACCCAAGGAATTCCATTTCCTCCGGTTGGCAGCTTTAGTTTTTAGAAAAATGAACCTTATTGAATTTGAATCAATTTTTGGATGAATCCCAGATCGGCGGTTTCAATGCGCAGCAGGTACACGCCCTTGGGCAAGAAAGTCAAGTTCAAGTTGCAATTGGAAGTGACATCGCGGTGGACGGGTTGGCCCAATGCATTGAACACGGTAAGGCCGGTCCAAACGACATTCTTGCCTTCGATGCGAAATTGGCCAGCGCTCGGATTGGGGAATACCGTAACCAATGCAGCAATTTCAGCGTTTTGAATGCCGATAATGGTCATTTGGATACAAGCAGACGTATCTGTGCAGCCATTTTCAGTAACGGCCACGGCGTAGTTGCCGGAGATCGCAGGAGAAAAGGATTGCCCTGTTTCGCCCGAAATTGCTGCAAAGCCATTGTTGCAATCCAACCATTGGTAGGTCGCGCCAGAGGCGGAAGCTGTGATGGTATTGCCTGCTGCTGTGGCAGTTGCGTTCACCGAATTCACAGAAAGATTCACCGTGATCACACTGTCGCAGCCATTGATCGTTGAAAGCGTATCGAGATAAGTCCCGGAAACCGTCCAAACTTGGTTACCACTAGGGGAGAGGTAGGAGCCCGTGCAGGAAATGGCCGTGAGTGTCGATGCAGCGGAAGGATTGATCGTCAAGTTGATGGTGATGATGCTGTCGCAGCCACCAACGTTGGGGATGGTATCTTGGTAGGTGCCGGTGGTTGTCAGAATCTGGCCGGATGGTGAAGTATACGTGTCGCAGACAATTGGGGAAATTGTTTCACTCGAATGGTTGCAACGGGTGAGTTTGAGATCATAGGCATCCTCGAGACCTGCGGTGGTAACATTCAGTGTGCCATTTCCAGGATCAAAATCACAAATATTTCGAAAAGATCCTGTCGAGTAGATGAACCGATCATGTATTTTGACGTCCCAATTGAGGTCATTTAAGGTGCTTCCGACCTTCACGGCCCAAATGAGATTCTCGAGAGATCCAATTTTTGCCAAGAAAACATCATTGATCCCAAGGCTTTGAAGTTGTGTGACACCAGAACCTGGATCAAAGTCAATCAAGCCATTGCTAGAGAAATTCCCAGCAAGATAGCGGTTGCCGGATTGATCCAATGCAAAGGAATGAACAATAACATTTCCTTCCGGGAAGCAAAACGCACTCTGAAAGCTACCATCGGACGCGGCAAGTTTCGTTACAAATCCAGTTCCCGTCAGATTAAACACACCATTATTGGGATCAAAGTCTGCGGTGCCCATGATGCTTCCAGCAACATTAAGTTTGTCATTTTGATCTAGGATCAAATCCCTCCCTTCATCGTCACCTGTTGCGGAACCCCAACTTTTTGCCCAAACAAAGTCGCCAAATGCTGTCAACTTAACTACAAATGCGTCAGGATACCCAAGAGAACCGTTGGCCGTGAGTAGGGTAATTCCTGAATTGGGATCAAAATCAACGACATCTGCAAAATATCCGGTTGTGTATACTTCGTCATTAGCATCGGTGAATACCCCGTAGCCCCGATCTCCATATATCCCTCCGATGGATTTCGCCCATAGAAAATTTCCATTAGGGTCTAATTTCGCAACGAAGATATCATTAGAATTTTGGGTTGAGGTCAAGTTGTAAAGCCCAGCATTTGGGTCAAAATCTACATTCCCCATGAATTCCCCTGTAATAAGAATGTTCCCTGAATTGTCAACGTGAAGATTGTATGCCCTTTCGTTACTTGCTCCAGACATTTGTTTGACCCAGAGGAAATCGCCGGCCATATCTAGCTTCAGAACGAAAATATCCGTGGCAGCTAAGGCCGTCAAATTGGCAACTCCTGTCCCTGGGTCAAAGTCGCCTGTCCCAGTGAATTCTCCTACGATATAAGTCTCGCCAACTGAGTTCTGGTCAATTTTCCATCCTCTGCCTCCAAATTGCTTAGCCCAAATGAAATTCCCTGAACCGTCTAATTTTCGAATGTATCCACCGCCGCCAGAGGCAGCATTCATACTAAATGCATTTGGACCTGGATCAAAATCAATTGTTCCACCAAAAATTCCGACGGTGATGGAGCTTCCTGAGCCGTCAACGAAGATCCCAGATCCTTGTTCTGCGCTCGCACCCCCTAGCTGCTTCACCCAAACCAAATCCTGCCCCAATAGCCGAGTCCCACTCAGCCCGACGAGGCAAACCACAAAAATTAAAAGCTGTTTCATATAAAGGTTGTTAAAAGGTAAAAGTTCGATTTGAAGTCCTTTTGGGGCGTTTCCGATCCCAATCAGGGGTACACAATGAAATCCCGAAAGGCAAAGCCTTCGCAAGAATTCTAATGATCAAGGAATAAGTAGGTAGATCATGGAGGCTGTAAGAACGAAAATCAAATGTAGAAATTCATTCCCGGTTTGCCAAATAATTCAAGGTCATTAGCTTAAGGAGAACAGCATCGAAGAGAAAAGCAGGTCAGGTGGATTCCAACGTGTACAACCGACACCATTGACGTTCTTCCCGTTTACTCGCCAAGTTGGCCAAAACGCCTCGCACACCGATCACTAGTTAACTCTCCATTGCTTGCGCGAACCCAATGGTTTACTGACGTGATAACATTGCTCCGCAATTGCTTGCGCGAACCCTGCGGGTTTACCGACGTGATGTACTCCGTGTCGTCTATATTCAAAGGACTTCGTGATGTGCTTCGCAGTTGCTCCGCAATTGGCCACGCCGAACTTTGATTAGTATCGCTGATTAGCTTCGCAGTTCTCAACTCTCAACTCTCCACAAGCAGCTTTTCACTTTTCCCTATTCACTTTTCACTTATCATCCAACGCGCCGCTTATACGCAATCCGACAGCGTTCCGCGTCGTCGTGGTTGAGTTTGATTTTGTCGGCGACCTGAAACAGGTCTTCGCGCGGTTCATCAGGATCGATGTTTTGCTCCATCACATAAAATTTGGCAAACTTGATCAATTCCTCGCGACGGTTGTCGGGCAATCCGAAGACATCGGCGTATTCCATGAGCAATTCCTCTTCGACCGGATCCATTTCCAAGTCGATGAGTGCAATCACCCAAGCCATCATGTAAATGGTAGCTTTTACACCCTGTGTGACCTCTTCGGCCTCCACTTTGGAAACGGGATCGGCTTTTGCCAAGCGGTCCAGCGAAGGTTGATCCACTGGAATGATCGCTTTGAAAAATTCGGATTCTTCCTTGCTGATGGTGCCGTCGGCGTAGGCGAGCTCGGCCATGGCGCGTGCAAAGACGTTTTTGTCGTGCGGGTCCGCAATGGGATGCGCATTGATTTGCTCCTCAAACGGCGACTTGGGGGGTGGGGGAGGTGCAATCAGGGCTTTGCCCCATTCGCCGGACACTTCATCGAAATGGAAATTGTCCTTGACCCGCATAAATGCATCGACGATGGCATTGTGCACATCCTCTTCTGAAGGCCCCTGCCCAGGTCTGACTTCCTGCGCAGCCGTCGTCATCGCCGTGGTCGAAAGTCTGCCTATGACTCCGCCGCCAACTACGCCACGGATCGCGCGCGATGCAACCATGCGCGCCTGACTTGTCGCAACCGAGGCAACCCGGCGTTTGACCTTCGAGCCGATATCATTGCTTTTCTTGATATTGGCCTTGCTTTCAAAGACCTCCTGCGAGCCGGGAAGTGCAAATTCGACAAATACATTCCGACCGTCATTCTCCTGAAAGACGATCAGCGGCTCGATTTGCTCGTAGGTAAATTCTTGTTTCTTAGCCATTGCCAATACCTGATGGGTTATTCTTTAAATCGTATCCTCTTTGATCCATTTTGCCAAGCGTTCCCACTTTTGTGGAAGCGATGGTTCTTTGAAGTGCAATCCGCCTTCCGGGGCAAGAATCCCCTGACGGATGAAATATTCGATCAAGTCACGCAGTTGCGCCTCAAATCGTCCGACCTTTTGCAAAACCTCCGCTTGACCGACGCCCTTATTCTGCGGATCCAAGGTCACGATCGCGACGAGCAATCGCTGTGCCGCGCGCTTGCGCAAACTGGGCATCAACGACTCATAAATTGTATTGGCGCGTGAAGCCGCCTCGGCTGCATCGTTGGGAGACGCGCCAAAGTCCTCCTTGAATTCCATCGAGAATTCCAAAGTCGGTGCCTCTGCCTGACGCTGTGAGCCCTGCTCCGAGAAATGATCCTCCAACCCGTTGTCGATCACCATCGAGCCGGATTTTCCGAAAATCCACAGCTTCATCCTTTCCCACTTGTCAGCAAGATCGGGATCGCTGAGGTTGATCATCGACTCCATCAGAATCGTACCGGGCGGATCGACTTCCAAAACACCGGCATGGGCAAATACCTCGAGCACGTCGATCAACCGGCTTGCAAACCTTCCCATGGCATGCACGAGCGATTCCACACTCAGCGCACTTTGCCCGGATGCCATTTTTGCATTGCGTCCAAGGACGGTAAGTGCTTTTGTGGCGATACGCTTATCCAAGGCCGATCGCAATGCCTGATAGGCTGCCTCGGCACGTTTTTCAACTGGACCCGACCGGTCGACTTTGAAGTCTGAACTTGCGGCACCGATGGTTCCGGCTTTCTGCTCGGCCATCGTGACCGTGACAATCTGCCGTGGTTTGCGGCGGCCACCTTCCTTGCGGATGTCGTCCAGCACTTCGGCCCAGTCACGGACCAATTGCCGCACGTTCTTTTCAATCTGAACCAAAGGTTCGTTTTCAAAATACAATTCCTCCGCCAAAAGGCCGCTCAATCTCCGCAGCAATTCGTCGGTGAGCACCTCGGTGAGCTGCCATTTCAGGTGCTCCACGAGTTCTTCGCGTTCATCGGCTTCAAGAGCGCCAATATTGCTTTGCAGCAACAATTGCGGCCAAATGACATCAACAATGCCCCTGAGTTGCTTCGTGATCATTTTCACGTTGTCTGCAGGCACCATTTTGGATGCTCCGGGATTGCCATCCTTTTGCATCTTTTTCCATTTGACCTTCAAGACATCATACAAATCCTCTGAAATTTGTTTGATGCGTTTGACGGCAACTTGCTGATAGATTTCCTGATTTTTCAGCCATTCAGGGGAAAGCACTTCGGTCTCACTGTCGTCTGACATGACTCTGACGCGCTCCTGAATGAACGTATCGCCGATCGCAGCTTCAAGTGCTTGCTGATTGGGATTGTAAAGTCGGAAGTGACAGGCCTCGACCGCATTGTGAAGGTCCCTGAAATTTTGTTTCCAGAGGTCTGCCTTGGGCGGGCGCAAGGCCACCGTGACATAAATTTGGCGTTGGTCAAAGCTTGCATTCAGCAGCAGCCTGACAAACATATGCTTTTGCTCTTGGCTCAGGATCGTGGTGAAAAACAGGTTCTCAAACTGATCGACGATGACCAAGAAGTTGTACTGCTTGATCTGCAGGAATTGACGGTAGATGTTGAGCAAGCCATGACCATCCTTGGTAAGAAGGGCCTGCTTGATGCTCGATTCAAAAAGTGGATCTACCTTTTCATTGGCGCCAACAAGGATATTGGCGGTTGGTCCGGCGATCGCCTTGGTGAGCAAGTCAAACGGGTTGTCGTCGCGGTTGAGGCGAATGTGGGCAACCTTCCACTTCATGCCGGCCTTGGCCTTGAAGCGGCTTTCGTTTTCCTTCATGTTGCGCACCTCTCGTTCCAGACTGGACCGGAGTTCAGACAATACGCGGGACTTCCCACAGTTGCGCGGTCCTGAGATGGCTACAAAATGGTGTTGGCGCATCCGGCTGCGCAGCTTTTCAATTTCTGCTACCCGCGACATTCAACAATTGTTTGATTCCAGTTTCCAAAATCGATGCTGTTTCGCTCGTTTTTTACCTTGAGCACTCACTAAGGTAAAGAAAAATATCACTTGGGGTACTTTCCCGAGCTGAAATTTACCGAATAATCAATGGAGTTGTCTGTAGGACAAGGAAGGTTGGTTATCCACATCCGGATAAAGTGCTGAAAGCCAAAGATATGTGGATAAGTGGGCTATGTGTGGCTGTAAATGGCTTCTAAACCCTTGAATACGGTGATTTTGGCCACGAAAAATTTAATCTGCCGTCTATGTCGGCGGTGTTAATATTTTTCGCTTTTTTGCCTAACGCGTCACTATACCCCTGCATTCGGCTTTGCCGGACAGCAAGGGTGTATGCTTGATCGGATGGCATTCTTTGATTTGCCACATGATCAGAAAGCGCTACGTTCTTTGCAGCCACGCGTCAGAAGGCGGCCACAGTAGAAAACGCATGCAAATTACTTGGCTGCGTGCATTCTTCTTGATCGGATTTGCACATCCTTGAAGGGGGATTGTAGTGATTTCAGGACGACGCGACAATGGGAATGATATATCAATTCAGAAGCACTTCCTTATGAAGTATTTTCAAATCTTAATTTTATTCATCTGCCTTGGAATGGCACACATCGGTGTGGCGCAAGGCAATGAATCCGGCAAGGCAACGCGTCTCCAAAATACCCGTTATTGGGAAAAGGAGATTCCTGCATATAAGAAGGTGTTGGAAAATGGTCAGCACCCGACTGTCATGGAGAAGCTGGCCGATTGCTACCGCATGACGGGAGATTTGGAAAAGGCGGAAATTTGGTACAAAAAAGCGATTGAAAACGGCAACCAAAACAATACTTGCCGTCTCAACTATGCCAAAGTGCTCCAAAGCAATGGCAAGTACCAAGAGGCCAAGGATCAATTTGTATTGTATGAAGAGATTTCGGGCGAATATGCCTTGGGAGACAAATACATCGCCTCTTGTGAGATGGCCATGAAGCTCAAGGATGACCGCAACCGGTATGAAATCCAGCCCGTAACACGCCTCAACACAAGCTATTCCGATATTATTGCGATCAATTCTCGCGACGAAATCGTTTTTGCAACGCGCGGCAAGCGTTCTGAAATCGGTACTTTGCGCGCAAAATCAGACAAGTCCGAGTCGTCTGACTATGATTTTTACGAAGCACGTAAGCATGGAGATGGCACGATTGCAGACATCAAAGCCGTGAAAGGGATCAACAGCCCTTACGACGATGTGGGCGCAGTCAAGATGCCGGGCAGCGATTTGGTACTTTTTACCCGTGGTGCTGATCAGGGACCATCGAAGAAAAAGACGGTGGGTAACAACGAACCCACCCGCGAAGTCAAAATTTTGGGCGCCAAGAAAATGGGCCGCAAAATGGAGCAGGTAGGCGACCTTCCGATCAATTTTGCTGACGGAAATTCCAACTTCCATCCTGCTGTACATCCAAGTGGGGACATGATTGTATTTGCCAGCGATCGCCTTGGCGGTCAAGGCGGTACAGATTTGTACATGGTGCGTCGCGTCGAAGGCAAATGGAGCAAGCCCGAGAACTTGGGTCCCTCCGTCAATTCGGTAGGTGACGAATTGTTCCCGACCTTCAACAAGCAAGGACACTTGTTTTTTGCTTCTGACGGCAACGTCGGCTACGGAGGGCTTGACCTTTTTACCGCGGATTTTGCCAACAATCAGTGGAGCGGAACCACCAACATGGGAACCGGCATCAATTCGCCGAAAGACGATTTCGGGATTATTTGGGACGCTACGACCTCTTCGGGTTATTTCAATTCGAATCGCAATCCCAATTCAGGAGATGATATTTACAGCTTCAAGCGCACACCGGGCATCACCGGCCAAGTGTTTGACGGCTTGACCAAGGAAGTTTTGCCAGGCTCGATCGTGCGTCTGAAAGACATCAACGGCAACGAGAAGATCATTATTGCCGATGGCATCGGTCAGTTTGCTGAGCCTTGCAAGGACAATACGGGCTACCTCATTACGATCGATGCCCCTGGATTCCACACTTGGAGAGATACCTTCTGGACCAAGTCGATTCCACAAGGCCGCGACATCAATTTGGATGTGTACCTCGAGGTCGAGCAGATGTTTGAGCTCAATGGCATGGTGCATGACCAAGCCGACGGTATGCGCTTGGGTGACGCTGCGATTCAAGTGATTCAGGACGGAAACATTCAGCGCACGTTGAATGCAAGCAGTGATTCTGCAGATTACCGTGTGCGTTTGAAGCCTGGCGATGACTATACGGTGATCTTCCGCAAGGACGACTACGTACCGCGTATCGTCAACCTCTCCTTGACCAATTTCCGCGGGGTGGAAGTGCGCACGAGAAATGTGCCGATGCAACGTGGTCAATATGTCCTGATCAATGGCACCGTTTCAGAAGACGGTACAGCCGGAACGCCGATTTCGCATGCGGCGATTCAGATCGTCAACAACAATACACAACAAGTGGTGGATTCGGCGATGTCGCTCAAGAATGGCACCTTCTGGGTTGCGATTCCTTGGGATTCGATTTCCAATTATTCGATCATTTCGGCGAAGGAAGGCTATTTTGCTACAAGTCACCACATTGCGGTTCGCGATTCCAGTGACATGATGGTCAACATTGCCATGCGTGATGCCGATTTCGGATTGGACAACAGCATCAAGGTGATCCACTACGGATACAACCAAACGACGCTGGACATCATTTCGAAGAAGGATCTGAATGAAATTTACTTCTTCTTGATGCGTAACCCCTTGGCAAAGCTTGAGGTACGTTCACATACGGATTCACGCGGTACGAGCAAGTACAATCTTGAACTCTCTCGCCGTCGCAGCGAATCCGTGATCAAGTACATCCAAGCACGGAAGCCGCTTCCCGATGACAGGTTTGTTTCTTGGGGATTTGGTGAAGAATTTTTGGTGAATGATTGCATCGACAATGTACCTTGCGATGAAAACAGTCACGCACTCAACCGTCGCACGGAGCTCAAGGTTGTGGAGCATTGATCAGGGATTATTGGATAGGTGAAATCAGAAAGCCTTGTCAAGGCATGCTGCGGGTGACTTCGCAGGTGCAATGGCATTGATTGAGAACGAAATGCGTAGCATAAAATCATTGAATCAATCAGGGAGGATCGGCACGATCCGGGTATTTATTCTCGCATCGCTCTTGCTGATCTTCGGCGGTCAGCTTGTTGCGCAAAAGGTGATCGTCCTCACCAATGCGGATATTGCCAAAGTCGTGACCGGAATTCACCACTATTCGGTGAAGGACGAGACGTTTAAACTTACCCTGAGGCACCGGCTCTCTGGAATTGGCCCCATGCAAGTGAGTTTGCAAAAGGAGCAGCAATTCGGAAACAGTCCTTTTACCCTGAAATCGACATTACCCGCTGAGTTGAGCCCCGATGGTTCACTAGACTTGGAATTTGGCGTTTCTTATTCGCGTTCGCTTCAACAGGCCAATACCATCAGCCTCTTGGCGGTGCCTGTCGGCGACCCGGACCCCAAAACGCGTGGAATTGCGATTAACATCAAATTGTCTGCGGATGAGGTCCTGATGTTTTTCAATGATCGCGCAAAGCAATACACGAAAACACTGCCCACCTTCGAATTTGTCGGCCCGACTGAAAAGTTAATCGAGGTCACCTGGAATGGCGGCACTTCACGCAATTGCATCTACAAAATCGAAACATCCGGGCGCGATGGATTTTCATTGGTTCCCAACGCTGCGGGCGCAGCACCCTTGCAAAATGGTGCCGAAATCAAATTGAATACGGGTGGCAACTCCTTTTTCATCCGCTATGACGGTGCTGCGAGGAAGGGCACGGTTGACTTGGCAAGAATTACATTTACCGAGCCGGGCGGGCAATCTATCAAAACCGAAATGGTAGGGACTTACCAAGGCGGGGCCAATCAGTTTGCAGCAGCCAAGGACTTGCTCTCCAAAGGCAAATTGATCGGGGACTATGTTCCGCCGGTCGTTGTCGAACCCAAAGTGGTCGCAAAGGAGCCGATCAAAGCCAAAGATCCTGTCAAGGTAACCGAGCCAAAGGTGACCGGCGGATCAGATTCCGTTCCCAATCCGGTGGTTGTGCGTTCCCCCAACGAAGGCAGCACGCCCAAAAACATCGGGGAACCAATTCCGCAACCGAGCAGAGCAGCGGTCATGCCGATCGACACGGAAGAGTATGAAGACGGATTGAACGAAGAGCAAGCCAAAGCGCGTTTGCTCAAGTATTATCTCCGCCACAAGGACGAAAATATCGTCAAGGTCGGTCAGGCCCGATTTGAAAAAGTCGATGGAATCTTTGAGGCCTTTGTGCCCATCGGAATCGACAGCATTTTGAAGGAGGATCCCAATTTCAACATCACACCGATTTGGGTCAAAGCCGTTTTGGGATCCGACACGGTGACCCTGCCGGGAACCAATTACAGCTACCGGGCAGACAGTGCGCGGCTCACGATCAAGCTTTCGGAGGAGGCCGTGGAGAAAATGGCCAAGGAAGACTCCTTCCAAATTCGCGTAGGTTTCATGCCTGATTACCTTGCTGGAAATACGCCTGTTGCTGATAAGAGCTTGGTTTTTACCGGCAACACCTACGCCAAGATGTACAGCAATTCCTATTTGGCCATCATTTTGTGGACCTTGTTGGGATTGGCTGTGTTCCTTTTCTTTTTCATCGGATTTGTCGTGGCGCGTCGTCCGGTTTCGTCGTTCCGCTATTTGCGCGAGTCGCGCTATCAGCGTGAGCGGCACAAGGCCAACAGTGAAAGGCAACGTGTGGATGTCGAAACAGTCCATATCGACCTCGCAAGACAGGATACAGATTTGATTCAGCTCGCTTTTGTCGATCGGGGCGAAGGTCTTGATGGCCGCAAAGGTGATACGATTGAAAAGGTTCGGTCGATTCATGCGACTGTGCCGGTTCCAAGAAGAGGCGCTTTGGTGAGGTTTTTCAGTTGGCTGTATGCGCCGTTTGGACGCAAACGCGAACCGAAATTCAAGTCTGTTTACTACAGCCTTCGCATTGAAATGATCAAGGGAGCCGTGCCGCAGCACTTGCGTTTGAAAGACGAATCAGGCATGATCATGCTGGGAACAACGCTCACAGGCAATGTTCTGGCGACCGATTTGCAGGACTTCAAGTTCACGCAGAGGCCATTTGGATACAGCGTCTATTTGGATCCCGCCGAATTTTTGGATTACACCGGTGCCATGCGCACGGTGAGCATTCCTTTCCGTGTGATCGAGGAGCCATTTGAAGGCTATGTCATGACCCGTGAATTCAACCTGAATTTGGAAATCGCACAGCGATTCTGATTGTTGAAGGGGCCATCAAAAAAATCGCCCAATGGTTTTGACCATTGGGCGATTTCATTTTAAGCGAAGCAAGTTATTTGATCACCGTTCCGCGCGCCGTCCACCAAGTATGGTATTCTGCGCGGAGTCTGCCGGCCATCACCGCCGGGTCGGTATCGACGAGCGTCGCTGCCTCTTCCACCGATTCGCAGTCAAGGATGAAAATGCCTCTCAAATCGGTGTCATCACCCATCGGCCCGGCAACGAGCAATTTTCCCTCGGCCGCCAATTTGCTGATATTGGCCATATGGCCTTCCTGAATTTTGTCGAGTTGGTCTTTTGGGATCTTGTTGGCCTTTTTTCCTCTGTACAGCAGCACCATCACATACCGACGCATCGTGTAGGTGGTGTCGCCGTCTTTCATCTCAAATTCGCGTGGTTCAGGTGCTTTTGGTGCTGCGGATTGCGCCAAGCCTCCCACCGCGAATACCGAGCAAAAGCAAAACCACAATGCTGCCTTTTTGATCATCGTCTTCAAATGTTAATTGCTCTCAGCTTGCACTTTATCAAAGGCCTCAATCAGCGCCAATTGCCGCGTAACCCTGTCGACAATTTGGTTGAGGATGTCGGGCGCAATCGGTTTGATCCGATAGTCCAATGCCTCGATGCGGTAGGCAAAATAGGCGTAGTCCTGACGATCGGAAATGATGACCACAATCGGTGAATCCGGGAGCGAAGCCATCAGGTCAAATCCATTCGCATCCGGGAGCGCCGGATTGATCAGGATCAAATCCACCTTGGTCTCCTTCAAAAAGTGAACAGCAGCCCTTCCGGTTTTGCAGGTATTGGCCAATTCCAACATCGGGTTGTTGATGACCACACGGGAGAGTTCCCGCAACGCGTTGACATCTGCGTCGATGAGCAAACATTTGAGCTTTTTTGGACTAGTTCCGACCATGTTTCTTTCAAGTACTTTCGAATGGCAAATATGTACAAACCTCCAGAAAGTTTAACTGGGAATGGGATACGCCGCAATTTTTTCCAAAAGCCTTGTTGCAAGGAATTCACTGGAGTCTCCCAATGCATCCAATATCCTTTGCGCCTCCACTTGATAGGCTTGGCATTTTTCCCTTGTCCAATGCGCGGGAGGCGGCGCGAGATTGGTGATGCGATCTGCAAGCTTCACCATGGCGATTTCCCTTGGCTGCTGCAAAATTCGGTGAAGGCTGTCTTGCATTTGCTCAACTTTGGGTCGGCTTTTATCCTTGGTCAATGCCATTACGCCTTGGGCCACGTCTTCTCCGAATTGTGCGGCAACAGCCTCGTAATCAGCATGCGTGTCTTCGATGCTGTCATGCAGCAAAGCACATTGCACCGCCAAATCCCCATTCGCATCCGGATGAAAATGCAAGGCCGCGATGACTTCCATCGTCACCTTGGCCAAATGCGTGTCGTAGGGCCGATCGGTCCCGGGCACAAGTTGCCCTTTGTGGTGGTCAGAGGCGAAATTGAGCGCCTTGACATAAGCTTCCTGCGTCCAGTTCATTGCCTGATTCCTTTCATGCTCAAGGCAATGCGTTTGCGCACCTTGTCCACTTCCACCACCCTGACCATCACTTTTTGTTGCACCTTGACGACCTCGGCCGGGTCACGTACAAATCGATCCGCCATTTCCGAAATATGGACCATTCCGTCTTGATGAACGCCGATATCGACAAATGCGCCAAATCGGGTAATATTGGTCACCACGCCCGGTAATTCCATGCCTTCTTCAAGGTCCGCGATCGCATTGATGCCCTCCTTGAATTGCAAGGCCTCAAATTCGGCGCGGGGATCGCGTCCCGGCTTGGCCAATTCCTTGAGAATGTCCTTCAAAGTTGGCATTCCGACCTCGGCTGTGACATATTTTTCCAGTTTGATCTGCTTCCGAATCTCCTCTTTTTGCATCAGATCAGCGACGGTGCAATTGAGGTCCTTGGCCATACGGTCTACAATCGGATAACTTTCCGGGTGCACCGCCGAGGTATCCAAAGGATTGGCTGCCCCGCGGATGCGCAAAAATCCTGCGGCCTGCTGATAAGCCTTTTCGCCAAGGCGTGGCACCTTGAGCAACGCCGAGCGGCTTTTAAAGGGACCATTTTTCTCGCGGTAGCTCACGATATTGGCTGCAAGAGAAGGTCCGAGTCCGGACACGTAGGTCAGCAATTGTTTGCTTGCAGTGTTCAATTCGACGCCGACGCCATTCACGCAGCTTTCCACGACGTCATCGAGACTGCCCTTGAGCAAGTTTTGGTCGACATCGTGTTGATATTGGCCGACACCGATGGACTTTGGATCGATTTTTACCAATTCAGCCAAGGGATCCATCAACCTGCGGCCGATGGAAACTGCGCCCCGCACGGTCAGGTCTTCGTCAGGAAATTCCTCGCGCGCGACTTCCGAGGCTGAATAAATCGAGGCACCACTTTCATTGACCAAGACAATGGGCAGGTCCTTGGGCAGACCCAAGCCGCGCAAAAAGCTCTCCGTTTCACGGCCCGCGGTTCCGTTGCCCAACGCAATCGCCTCGATTTTGAATTCTTCGATCAAGGCACTCGTTTTGGCCGCCGCCTGCGCAGCTTGTCCCGAACCCGTATGCGGATAGATCACATCGTTGCGCAGCAATTTTCCCTGCGGATCAAGCACGACCACTTTGCAGCCGGTCCGAAATCCAGGGTCAAGTGCCAATACGCGCTTGGAACCCAAAGGAGCGGCCAAAAGTAGCTGCCGCATGTTCTCCGCAAATACCTTGATCGCCTCCACATCGGCCTTGCGCTTGCTTTCCAGGCGCATTTCGGTTTCCATGGATGGGGAAAGCAGACGCTTGTAGCCGTCTTTGATGGCCATTTCGACTTGCTCTGCCATCGGGCCGTAGCCTTTGAGAAAGAGGCGATTGAGGGTTTCAAGGGCTTGGGATTCCTCCGGCTCGATGCCCATGCTGATGATTTTCTCCTTTTCCGCGCGGCGCATGGCCAAGACGCGGTGACTGGGCGCCTTGGCGAGGCTTTCCTCCCAATGGAAATAATCGCGGTATTTGGCACCTTCTTCCTCCTTGCCTTTCAGCACTTTGGTCACGATCATTCCCTTGCGTTCAAACAGTCCGCGGATGCGTGTGCGGGCACGCTCGTCTTCGTTGATGCGCTCGGCGATGATGTCACGCGCACCTGCGAGGGCCTCATCAACATCCGCAACGCCTTTTGCGGTATTCACAAACTTGGTAGCAAGTTGTGCCGGGTTGCCGCCGCCCTGTGCAAACAGGAGTTCAGCGAGCGGTTCAAGTCCTTTTTCCTTGGCAATGGTTGCGCGTGTGCGCCGCTTGGGTCGGTAGGGGAGGTAGATGTCTTCCAGTTCGGTGAGGGTGGCAGCGTTTTCCACCTTCTTTTTGAGGTCGGGCGTGAGCAAACCTTGCTCGCTGATCGAACTCAAAATTGCCTCCTTGCGGGCTGCCAATTCGCGGAGTTGCTTGTCGCGGTCACGAATGGTGGTGATTTCCACCTCGTCCAAGCTGCCTGTAGCTTCCTTGCGGTAACGTGCGATAAAGGGCACAGTCGCGCCATCCGCCAACAATTCCAGCACGGCGGCAATGCTGCGGGGCTGCAATCCCGTCTCTGATGCGATTCTTTGAACAAATGCGTCGGTCATGCGGCAAAGGTAATGAGAGAATGGAGAATGGAGAATGGAGAATGGAGAAACTCAAAGGGTTCGCGAAGCAATGGAGAACTGCGAAGCAATCGAAGAAGTCAATCCCGAAGGGTTCAGCGAAGCGAATGAGGAGTTCAGATTTCAGAGTTCCCCTGGTCATGCAGAGCGGAGCGATGCATCTCGACGCCTCCTAGCAAATAACACTGGTCAGCTTTGCGATGAGTTGTGGAGAGTTCAGAGTTAAGACAATGCTACGTTCAGCAAAGCAAACACGATCGTTTAATCGAACTTCCTGCGTAAGTGACTACCAGAAACACTGAACTTGACGGCATGGCTCCTCATTTTTAATTTCTATTTTTCTCATTTCTAATTTCTAATTCCTCATCCTTAACCGCTTAACTTTATTTACGAAATAATTCGTAGTAAAGGCTTGCATCTACGAAAGAGTTCGTATAACATTGCATTACGAAATGTTTCGTAAGTAGAATTGTTTTGGGAATGCATTCATGGAAACTTTAAGACCTACAGATTCGGAGTTGGAGATCCTGCAAGTTTTGTGGGAAAAGGGGGCTTGTACGGTGCGTGAAGTCAATGATGTATTGGGTACGCGCCGAGAAATCGGCTATACCACGACATTGAAACTCATGCAAATCATGCACGAAAAGGGGCTTTTGTTGCGCGAAAAGGATGGACGTGGCCACGTTTATGCTTCCGCCGCCAAACGCGAAGTCACCCAACGTGCCCTGCTCGACCGGTTCCTCGAAAATGCATTTGCAGGGTCGGCCATGCAACTTGTACTGCAAACCTTGGGTGGCCATAAAGCCAGCCCCGCCGAAATCGATCAGATTCGCGCGTATTTGGACACCATTGAAAAAGATTCAACAAAATGAAATCATTGGAATCGTTGATCCCCTTGTCATTTGCCGAGGCCATCGGAACGACCTTGTTGCATTCGCTGTGGCAATTGTCGGCATTGGCCCTGTTGTTGATGCTCGTCTTGGCCATCCTGCCAACCGGCGCGGTCAAATGGCGGTATTGGAGTGCAACCTTTATACTGGGCCTCATGTTTTTGGCTCCGATCGCAACATTCTCCTATTGCTATCAGCCTGGTGCGGAAACCATGGTATCGGCAGTGCCAACTCAATTTCCTGCTTTGGATGAGGCAAAAGGCGTTTTGGAGACCCCGTCGGCTACGATGGAGGGAGGAAATGCAGGTATATTCGAAAGAATAACTTCCGCTGTCCAAAACAATTCCTACCTCTTT
Source organism: Bacteroidota bacterium (assembly GCA_016718825.1). Classification (NCBI taxonomy): domain Bacteria; kingdom Pseudomonadati; phylum Bacteroidota; species Bacteroidota bacterium. Next base: position 174,153 of record JADKCL010000009.1, read on the forward strand.
TCAGGAATCTGGATGATGGGCGTACTTTTCTTTAGCCTGAGGTTTCTAGGTGGATATTGGCAAGTAAGCCGTCTGCGCAAACGGAACTTGGAAGAAGTCCCCGAGGAATTGCTTCAGCGATTTTCGATCTTACAGGAAAAGCTCGGCCTTCGCAGGAAAATTGGGATACAACTGAGTTCCGCGATCAATACACCGATGGTGATCGGGGTACTCAAACCCCTCGTGCTGCTGCCTGCAGGCTTGATGTCGGGGCTGACCATGGAACAAGTTGAATGCATACTTGTCCACGAACTCGCCCACGTGCGTCGTTGGGATTATTTGGTCAATCTCCTCCAAAGCACCGTTGAGATTCTTTTGTTTTTCCATCCTGCGATTTGGTGGACGAGCCGCGTGGTGCGTCAGGAACGCGAAAACTGCTGCGATGCGCTTGTCGTCAACCTTCCCAGCAACAAAGTCCAATATGCACGTGCATTGCTCAGTCTCGAAATCATGCGTCAGCAGCAGCCTGCCTTGGCCTTGGGTTCGCAGGATGGGGATTTGGCAAGTCGAATTCGCAGAATCACCGGGGCAGCAGCTCCTCGCAGTCGCAAGTTCCATTCCCGTGGATTGTTGTTTGGGCTGATGTTACTTGGCTTCGCGGTTTTGGTGGGTTCCCAAACACCTACAGTGGTCAAAGCTGCCTTCCCATTCCTTGCCGAAGACCAATCGGATCCCATGACACGCCCCGAAATGCAGGTTTATGTGCAGGATTCGCCGATTACGAAAATCGTGATCAAGGAAAATGGCGATGAAGTCTCGATGGATTTTGACCAAAAAGGCAAAGTCATCTCGGCAATTCGCAACGGCAAAGAAGTTCCAAAGGAGGAAATTGCTACTTATCAGTCCAAGGCAGACGAGATTTTGTCGGGTTCTTTGCGCAACGGGCCTGCCATGCCGCCAATTCCGCCGATGCCCAATTTCGGTGCAGTTCCACCGTTTCCGCCGATGCCACCGATGCCCAACTTTGGCGCAACCCCAAACGTACCGCCTGTTCCGCCAATCGGAGATCCCAATTCGGCGAACTTTGACAGCAAACAATTTGAGATCCAGATGGAGCAATTCGGGCAACAAATGGAAGCTTGGGGCAAGGCTTTTTCCAAGGAATTTGAAGCCAAGGATTGGGAAAAATTCGGCGAAGATGCCGGTCGTTGGGCCGAGAACCTTGCCGGGCATGTTTTGTCGGGAGAGGAAACTGAAGAAATGAAGGCCTTGCACAAGGATTTGGAGCGGGTCAGTACCGAATTGGAAAAGACCAAGGACCAGCGTCGTCGTAAAGAATTGGCTGCTGAGCAGGAAAAATTGGCCGAACGGCTTGGCGAATTGCACGAGGGTGCGATGGAACAGAATATGGGCGATTTTGAACGGCGGATGGAGGAGTGGGGAAAACAATTTGGGGAAGAGATGGAAAAGATCATCGAAAAGGAGGTCATTCAGGTAGATAAAATGGCCAAAACCATTGAAATTGAAATGGAAAGGGGAGCAGCCGAAGCCGAGAAGGGGCGCGCTATTGCAGAAAAGGAGGCCGTTGAGGCTGAAAAAGAAGCGGAAAAAGCACGCGCAGAAGGTGCACGCGCCGAACGCGCGGCAGATATCATCGGCAATTCGCTGCTCGCTGATCAGTTGATTGTCAGTCCAAAATCCTACAAGATCAAAATCAACAACAAGGAATTTCAGGTGAATGGCAGGCAGCAATCGCATGCCATGCATCAAAAATATCAGCAACTACTCGAGCAGCAGCTTGGCCTCAAATTGAGCAAGGATTGGGTGGTTTTCGAAAAGGAAACCAAATAGAAAATTGAATTTCCATCAGAATTGTTGTTGGACGGGCGGCTGCGAAAGTGGCTGCTTGTCTTTTTATGAGAAATGACAGAAGCGCATGCGGAGGATGAAAAAGCCGTAATTTGCGGCCATGATTCCAGAAAACTCCTCCGATAGCCACGTCCAAGCCACCCGCGAATGGGTGGAAAAATTCGTGATCGGTCTGAACCTTTGTCCGTTTGCAGCGCCCGTGGCTGCGCAGGGACGCATCCGCTATGCACTGTCGGAAGCGCGCGACATCGATGTTTTGTACCAAGACCTGCTCCGCGAATTGGATCACCTCATTCAAGTCGATCCGGAAACGGTGGAGACGACCATTTTGGTGCATCCTTGGGTGCTCAACGACTTTGAAGAATACTTGGACTTCCTGGAAATCGTGGAAGAGGCCATCGAGGAGGCCGAATTGGATGGCATTTTACAGGTCGCGAGTTTTCATCCAGAATACCAATTCGAAGGCCCACCCGCAGACGATCCGAGCCATCGCACCAACCGCTCGCCTTATCCGATGCTGCACATCCTCCGGGAAGCCAGCCTCACGATTGCCTTGGACAATTATCCTGATCCTGAGATGATTCCGGAGCGCAACATCGCCAAAATGCGGGAAATGTTTGGGAATGGAATTGAGAATGGATAATGGAGAATTGAAAATTGAGAACTGCGAAGCAATCGACGAAGTCAATTGCGAAGCATATCACGTCAGTAAACTCGAAGGGTTCGCGCAAGCAACTGCGAAGCACATCAGCGAAGCTAATTGAAAAGGGAGAACAGCGAAGCTAATCGCGAATCGAATCACGATGGTAAGCCCGCAGGGTTCCGTGAAGCTAATGGAGTAGGAGATTGATGATAGCGAAAGGAACTAAGAAGATCTTGGAAGATGGCCGAGCGAAAATCATACAACCATTCCGCGATCAATCACTTTTGCTGTTGCTGAATGGCGCTTGCACCTAGGTAGTGGATGCGAATCCATTGATTGCGTGCATCTTTTGGGGCGTCTTCGGCCGGACCTTGAACAGGGGTGAATTGCGTTTTGGTGAGCTTACTCAACTGTTTTGCAAGGACTATTGCCTTTTGCTCAACGGATGGCGAATAATAATTCACACTGGATTGTTTGCCCATCCATGTGGGGAGTTCCGTGACGGTCTCCTCCTTGACAAGCAGGTATTCAGGTTCGACCAAGACTTTTTCGACGTTTTTGAGCTTATTGGCTTGGGGCTGCCAAGAATAAAGGTGCACCAGGATCAAAGCGGAACTGTCTTTGATGGCCAATTGCCCGGCATAACGGTTGGCTTTGACCATTGCACTGTCAAATTGCCGATTTTCTACGCTGTGGCTGAGACTTTGCAACTGATGTTCCATTTGTTGTTCACGTTCGGCGAGTTTGGATTGCGTAGCTTCCAATTCGCTGCGAAACCGTCGCAACCTCGCCGTACTGTCGGCCAATTGCTGCGTTTTCACCTCCAATTCGTGCTGTTTTTGAATCAATTGGAGGTAGAGCAAAAATCCGCCGACAATCACGCCCATGAGCACAAGCAGCGCAAAAAAATTGAATCGCTTTGCCGAGCGAATGTCGCGCGACGTCTTTGGGTCACCGAATATTCCTGCTAGCGTCATAATTTTTCCAGTTGTTCAGACCTGAGTTCGATCCAACGTTGTCGCGTAAAAGCTGCCCATCCGCCAGCCATTCCCGCTCCACCGATGAGGGACATGAAAGCCTTTTCCTTAAAATCCACTTTGGCGCCGATCCATGCCCAGACGATCAAACCGATACTTGCCACCATAAAAAGCAGCAAAATCGCTTTGAAAGCATTGTCCCATGGCGAACCTTTTTTCGTTGCTTTTTTGCCTTGCGTGATCGGGACCAAATCCTTGATGGCCAAACACAAGCGTTCGACATCATATTCAAAGCGCTGATTGTCAATCGGATGGGCTTGGCGTTTGGTGAGCCCGTGAAGGTCAGGCGGCAATTGTTCCTTTGCAGGCATTTTGGTACCGTTGACCAGAATCGGAACCACCCGCAATTCGCGCTGAAGCGCAACGGCAATTTCTTGTCGCACCCAATCCCCCTCCTCCAGCAAACGGTTGCTTTCCTTTCCTGCCCATCCAGGACCGATCACGACAAGCACGACAGCGCAATGATCAAGCGCATTCTCCAGCACCTCGGCAAACTCTTGACCCGGCTGAATGGTGTTGATGTCCTTGAAAATCACGTCTTCATGGAAATAATCACGCAGCTGATTGTACAATGCCACCGTAAAATCGGCGGTATCGGTACGGCGATAGCTGATGAAAATTTTGCGCGACATGCTCTCGGGCAAGTTAAGAAGAAAACGTTTCCATTAAATGTACACTGTGCTTGTGCCGGCATCACAGATTGGCGGAACCTTGCTTGGTCAGCGAGGAAGTGAAGCATCTCTAGGATTAGTAACACTTTACGCTGTTCAGCATTTGGTGTTGTTTTTCAGACTCATCGTTCGCCTGGAGGGGACGAACAGGGGGGTCTGAGGACAAGGCCTGGGGGGGCCCTTTGGGATGGCTGCTGAGTGACAAAATGAGCGCTCTGAGTAATAACGGAGGCTCAGAGTGACAACGGAGGCTCTGAGTGACAAATTATTTACCGATCAACATGCAATCTCAAGGATTTTGAAATTTTAGAGATCCATCTCAAGAAAGGTCCAGTTCGGGTTGATAGTTGCGATCAATGCCTCTTTCTTGGCTCGGCTTTGGCCTTTCAGCTGTTTTTCACGTGCAATTGCATCGACAGGATTGTCAAATTCTTCAAAATAGATCAAGTGATGGGCTTTGTACTTTCCAGTGAACCCAGCTCCAGAAATCGTACTTTCGTAGTGTTCTGCCATTCGGCGCTGTAAGTCATTGGTTACACCCACATAGAGAACTGTGCGTTGACTGTTAGTGGTGATGTAAACGAACATCTGTTTCATTGGTCTGGTGATATTTGGGCATCAAACATCGACAGTTTTTTGTTCACTGTCAAGTCGGTAATAAGTGCAGATCTTGTTGTTGGTCAAGTAGTTGGTGTTTCTGTATTTTCAGACTCATCGCTTCGCTCTGAGTGACAATTGGCGCCTTGACGATGCCACTACCCAAACCAAAACTCATTCAAGGCCCGCAAAGTCGCCTCCGAAAAGCTGTACCCGGCATTGCCCGGCAAGACAGCGTCGATGCCGCAGCGCGGGCAAAGCCCCGTTTCGCCGCCATCCGCGAACTCGGAAACCTCCGCCGGCGCGAAGACAGATTGGCAATAGTAGCAGGCAGCCAAGGTGCTCTGCGCCAAGGCCTCACGGTTGCGAATGCTGAATTCCGAAGCCTCGGCAATGGCAGGACCCAAATCCGGACGCAAAATTTGGTGCAACAGCTGCTGCCGATAGGCGGATTCGTAGGGACCGGCAGGTTCCGCAGCGTTCAGGCGGTCAAAAATCATGTCGCGTGCAGCCTCATCGAGCGCCTGACTTGCGATCAATTTCTCGGCCGCCGTAACGATCAGCGATTCGGGGCCATTCAGCAACATGTTGAGCAGTAGCGTGGTTGCCACTGCACCGTGGCGCGTCGGCGAAAGCGTATCCACCAAGTTGAATTGCCATTCTGCACCCCGATCGGTCCAAACTTGATCCAAGGCCTTCCAATCTGCATCCGAAAATTCGAGCAGGCGACGCTGCAATTCAGGGCGCATAGCATCCCGAAACGCCGTGTCGTGTGGCGTCTCCAATCCTTGGCAGACGATGTCGAAGACATTCATTGACAACAAATTAGCGCAAGCGGCTTTGGCCCATCGCGTATTCGGTGTGGCTGAGGACACCTGCTTGCAGGAGTTCCTCGAGGTAGCCCATCAGGCGGGCCTTGCGGGCCTCGGGTGTCTCGTAGCCGCTTGCAGGTGTGGCCGCAAGTGGCTGACCTTCTTGGACATTCCGCTGATAAAACAATTCCGATTTGCGCTCTTCGAATTGCTCGTCGCTCAGCACGCCGGACTTCTTCAAGCCTTCCAATTCGCGTAAAAGGGCATCGGTAGCCTTTTCTTGCGGCATAAACTGCGAAACGCCCACCGCCATCGGCGGATTCTTGAGCATGTCGTTGATGCGGTCGTCAAAGTCTTTGCGTTGCAACAACCCCTTGTTGAAATTCACCTGCAAATCGATGATTTTCTGGATAAAATCCTCTTCGCTCAGCGGAATCAACAACTCCGGATTGCGTGTTTTCCAGTTTTGATAGGCCAACGAAGCCTGCGCACGTAGTTCATGAGAAATCATACTGCAAGTTAATGGAGAATGGAGAATGGAAAATGGATAATTTTGAATGGCTAAGCGAATCGAATACGAAGAACTGGATTCGAACGAAGAGAATGAGATTCAAGTAAGTGGCCAATTTGGATTGAAATTCTCGGTAAATTGGAGGATGCGTCCCTTTTTCGAGCTCCGAATTGCTTTTTACACCCTTGTTGTCGTGATGTTTTCTGGATTGGCACATCTCCATGCGCAAAAACATTTGCACCCCGCAATCTGTGGTGAAAGTGTAACCGGGCTAGGGGAAAGAGAGGTAAATATTTACAATCCAGGTGATGATAGCCTTGACATCTCTGGCTATTTTGTTTCTCGATGGCGCAAGCCGGATCGGAATGAGATGCAGGAAATTCCTACGATTCCAAAGCTTGGTTCGGGTGAATCCGTTCGCATACCTTGGACAACTTCCTCCTCCGAAGGCAAAAAGCGCAGGCGAACAGGTTGGTTTTTGTTCGACCCCAAAAGGACTTATCTCAGCCGATTTCGAGTCCCATTGTTGAGAGGATGATCGGTAATTTCCTCAATGAACACCTTCTTCAGCAATCTCTAATATCATCTGGAATGTCCTTCACGAAGCTGAAGCATGTCCCGCCAATCGGATGAATCGCGCACCTTCCTTTTTCAACTAGATTTCCGCAGGACGGGCTTTAGACGAAAATGCTATCTTCGTGACAAATATTATCTTCGAAATCAAATGAAAAGCCTCCTCTCAAAAATTCAAATACTGCTTTTTGCACTGCTTGGGCTCGTTCCGATGTCGATGCAGGCGCAAGCAACGTCCACAGAACGCATCGTACAGATCATTTTGGATGCCGAAGCGGTGTACAATGCCGGAAGCCGTTTGCCGGTTTTGGCCGATGAGATGACCAATTTGGAGGCCTACCTTGGGCAACTCGGGCCGATGATCGGCTACCAACGCCACAGCCTCCCCGTCGAATTGCAGCCGATTTCGAATGAAGTGGCCCCCAAGGTGAAGGCTACCTGCGATCAACTGATCGCCATCACGGAGGCTTGCCGCAAACTGTTGAAGGCCAATGAAAAACTACATGGCCCGGAAAAGTTTGCGGATGTTTGGACCGTTTTTAGTCCGCATCCGGGGTGTTATTACCTCGGGATGAATTGGGATCCGCTGTGCAAACAGGTGCTCCGGTCGGAAATGAACAGCATTCAAATTCAGGACTATCCATTTACTGAGGCGGCTGCAACCGATCCATGCCTGTTGGAAATCGCCAAACATGCGCCCAACTTGACAGAATTGGTGGCGTTTGGCTGCGACATCGATGATGCGACGCTGTCATCCCTGCATTTGGAGCAACTCAAAAAGCTCACCGTGCTCGACCTTGCCGAAAATTCGCTTACCGAAGTGCCAACGTACTTGTTGGCTGCAGGTTCCATTCGCAGTCTCAGCCTTGCCAAAAATGAAATCACCCAATTACCGGCCGATTTGAAGCCCTTCGTCGGGCTTATCTACCTCGAACTGAACGGCAACAAGCTCTCCGAATCCGAAAAGGAGCGCATCCGGAAAGGCTTGCCTGGGACGAAGGTGGTGTTTTGAGGAGGGGGCGATGTCTGTCAATTCCTAAAAAACGTTGACCGGTACCAAGGCTGCGATTTGCATCCAATAACGCCAACTGTACCCCATTGATAGCGCCCCCAAGCAGGTAAAATGGCTTGGGGGCGAATTGTTTTGCAGGGAGTGCATGTGGATTCGAAGCTGGCGAATTTGGATTCTACTTGTTCGGGCTTTTTGCCTTTGCTGCACACAAAAATGACCACTCCCGCAACCGCATTCGTCTTCTAAAAGCTACAGTCTGTAATCTGGCCTTAACTGTGATTTACATTAATTTTTTGGCTAATTTGCAACGCATTTCTTGGTATTGGGGACTATGGGGAGGATTTGTTGCAATTGGTACAGAATGTGAATAGCCCGATACCGACACCAACGATGTATTTGAATTCTATGAAACGTTTCTACGCCTTTCTTCTCTTCACCCTTTGTCTGCTCTCGGCGTCCCAAGTGACGGCCCAAGAGATGACGCACCGTCCCCGACTCCGGTTTGGGATCAATTTCGGCGGGGCTTGGCAATGCGCCGACATCCGTGACATTGGCGGCGGCGGCCTCGGCGCCACTCTCGAGGTCCCCATCGTCGAAAACGACCACAGTTGGCTCGGCATCGGGCTCCGTGCGCGTTACCTCTGGACGGTTACCTACGGAAAAGACCTTGAATCCACGCCGGATATTAATTTTCCGGGAGGAATCAACTACCTCAACCACCGCACGAGTGCCACCAATTGGGACCTCGAATTGCTCCTCAAAGCCAATCGTCTCCGCGCCAAAACGGGGATTTTGCTGTATGTATGGGGCGGTGTCGGCGTGATGGGTTCGAAGGCCAAACAAAACAACTACGACGAATTTTTTAGCAGCACGCCTTATAATTACACGAGCATCGGGACGAGTTCGGTTTTTAGCCGTGCAACGGAACTTCGCTTTTTGCGCGACGATTCCTATGAAACCCGTACCCACAGCGCTTGGCCGATGTGGAAATTCGCACCATCCGCCGGTATCGGTTTTGGCTACGAATTCACTCCTTGGTTTGCAATGTCTGCCGAATGGAAGGTGACTTTCCCGCAAACCGACATGCTTGACGGCTATATTGCCGCCAATGACAATTTCCTTGACTACAGCAAAGACATCCACAATTATGTTGGCTTGAACCTGGATTTCGGAATGTTTGGCAGTTATTCCCATACCAATCCGCAACCGACCGATCCGAATGTGTACACGCCCAAGGGCGATGGTCCTGCGATCGTGATGGTTGCCCCTTCAGGCCCACATATCGACATCAATACCGGCTGTACCTACGAAGTCAGCGCCCGTTTGTACAATGTGCGCAACAAGGGATTGGTCAGCTTCTCGATGAATGGTGTTACCGTCAACCCTGCACTTTGGAACTATGAGCCGACCGGAGGAATCTTTACGGCCACGGTCAACCTTGGACCAGGAACCAACAGTTTCCAGATCGTTGCCCGCAATCAATATGGCACCGCGACCCAAAGCTTCACCGCTACTTGTTCGCAGCCGGTGATCATTCCAAATGATCCGATACCGGTACCCGGCGGAAATCCGCCGCAGGTTTTTGTGACCTATCCAACGGCATGCCCTGCGATTGTGGCCAATTGCCGCTCCGCGATCAACGTGACTTTTTACAATGTGCTGCGGCAGGATGAGATTTCCGTGTTCCACAACGGATTGCAGGTACCTCCGCAGTACTACAATTTTAATCCGCAAAGCGGTCAGTTGGTCATGAACATTGACCTGACGCCCGGCGACCACCGCATCGAATTTGTCGCTCGTACCCCGTATGGACAAGCAAGCGCCACTTCGATGTTGCGCTGCCCTGAACAGCAGGCCCAATTGCCGACTGTCACCATCACTACGCCGGGCATCACGCCTTATGCGAGCCCCAACTGTACGCAGACGGTCGTTGCAGCTGTGACGGGTGTCCAATCCAAAAATGACATCCAAGTGTATGTAGACCGCGCACTCCTCTCTCCGAATGCATGGTCTTACAATCCATCGAGCAAGGTGGTGACCCTTACGGTTTCCATGCTCCCCGGTGTGCAGTCCATGGTCGAGATCATGGCCGTCAACCAATTTGGCCGGGCAGCGGATGTCCAAATGATCAGCTGCTACCAGCAATTGCCTCCGCCGGTCGTGCAAATTGTGTACCCCAACAATGGTGTCTACCAAGGCACGGATTGCAACCAAGGCATCACGGCAAGAATCTTCAACATCAATGGAATGCAGGACATCCGCGTCTTGGCTGGCAATGCAACGGTTTCACCGCAGTATTACAGCTACAACCCGATGAACCAAGTCTTTTCGATGGATGTGAATCTTACGCCAACCATCAGGGAGCAGTTTACGATCATTGCTACGAACACGGTGGGTCAGGATCAGGCTACGGTGAGTTTGCAGTGCAATCAGCCTGTGGAGCAGGTGATTACGATCTGTCACATCCCGCCATCCAACCCTGCGAATGTGCAAACCATCACGGTTCCTGTAAGCCAATGGCCTGGCCACCAGGCGCATGGTGACGTACAAGGTCCTTGCTCGAATGCCACTGTGAGTGTTTGCTTCCAAGGAAACACGATCGCGGTTTCACAAAGCGCCTTGCCAGCATTGCTGAACTTGGGCGCTACCCAAGGCCCTTGCCAGGAGCCGAAGATTCAGATTTGCCATATTCCTCCAGGGAATCCAGCCGCGGCTTCGACGTTGACTGTGTCGCAGAGTGCATGGCCTGCCCACCAAGCTCATGGTGACGTGCAAGGTCCGTGCTCCAGCACGATGGTCACGATCTGCTACCAAGGCCAAAACATCTCGGTTTCCCAGACGGTATGGCCAGTCTATCAGGGACTTGGTGCAACCAACGGTCCATGTCCGCCGCAGACCATCACCATTTGCCACATCCCGCCTACCAATCCGGCGGCTGTGCAAACCATTACCATTCCGCAAAGTCAGTGGGCATCGCACCAAGCGCATGGCGACATCCAAGGTCCTTGCTCCAATGTCATGATCGAAATCTGCTATCAAAATCAGACGATGTCGATCTCGCAAAGCGCTTGGCCTGCATTCCAGGCATTGGGTGCAACCCGCGGGCCTTGTCCTTTGCTTAACATCACCATTTGCCACATTCCACCCGGAAATCCAGCCGCGGCGGCGACGATGACCATTCCCGAAACGGCTTGGGCTTCGCACCAAGGCCATGGTGACGTTCAAGGTGCCTGTTCATCGCAGCAAGTGACGCTTTGCTATCAAGGTCAAACCATTCAGGTAAGCGCAACGGCGGTGAATGCCATGTTGAACCTCGGTGCAACCCAAGGACCATGTCCGCCAAGGCAGATCCAGATTTGCCACTTGCCGCCCGACAACCCGGCCAATGCAACGACGATCACCATTCCGGAAACGGCATGGGCTTCGCACCAAGCGCATGGTGACGTGCAAGGTCCTTGCAGCACCAACATGATCACCATTTGCTACCAAAACCAGACGATTGTGATCTCCGAATCGGCTTGGGCCTATTATCAAGGCCGTGGCGCAACCCGCGGACCATGTCCGGTGCGTAACATTGAGATTTGCCACATTCCGCCTGGCAACCCCAACAATGCCCAGACGATTACGATTCCGGAATCCGCATGGCCGGCTCACCAAGCACATGGCGATACCCAAGGCGCTTGCAACCTGACGCCGATGACCATCTGTCACAAAGAGGGCCTTTCCAGAACTGGCGTGACGATGCAGATTCCGACTGCGGCTTGGGCTGCTCACCAAGCCCATGGGGACACCCAAGGTGCCTGCCCTGTTGCTTCGATCACCATCTGTCACATCCCGCCCGGAAATCCGAATGCTCCCGAGACGATGACCATTCCGCAGACGGCTTGGGCTAGTCATCAGGCCCATGGCGATACGCAAGGGCCATGCGACATGACCACGGTAACGATTTGTCACCACGGTGCAAGCCGCTCGGATGCCAATCAGACGATTCAGGTGCCACGTGCGAGTGTGCCTTATCACTTGGGCCATGGCGACACCGAGGGTGAATGCCCTGTGCAGGAAATTTCGATCTGCCATATCCCTCCGGGCAACCCCGGCAATCCGCAGACGATTACCATCGCCCCGAGCGCATGGCCTGCCCACCAAGCACATGGCGATACGCAAGGTGCATGTAACATGACGCCGATGACGATCTGCGCCGACGGCACGACGATCCAGATTCCGACTTCGTCATGGCCGTTTTACCAGAGCGGTGGTGCAACCCAGGGCCCATGCCCCGTACAAAACATCACCATTTGCCATATCCCGCCATCGGATCCGAGCCATCCGCAGACGATGACGATTCCGATGAGTCAATGGCCTTCGCACCAAGCCCATGGCGACGTGCGCGAAGCCTGCAACATGGCACCCATGTCGATTTGCTACGATGGTCAGAACATTGATATCCCGACCGCCTCGTGGCCATGGTATCAAACGCATGGCGGCATTCAAGGAGATTGTCCGCAGCAGGATATTACCATTTGCCACATCCCACCAGGAAATCCTGGCAATCCGCAGACGATCACGATTCCGCCTTCGGCTTGGCCTGCCCACCAAGGACATGGAGACACGCAAGGTGCATGTAACATGACCCAAATGACGATTTGTTACAATGGCACGACGCTGCAAATTCCGACCGCTTCTTGGCCTTATTACGAAGGGCAAGGTGCAGGACAAGGCGAATGCGAGCAGCAGATCACCATTTGCCATATCCCGCCGGGCAACCCCAACAATCCGCAGACGATTACCGTTCCTGCGAGCGCTTGGCCGGCCCACCAAGGCCATGGCGACACCCAAGGTGCCTGTAACATGACTTTGATGGCGATTTGTTTGGAAGGTCAGAACTTGAATGTTCCAACCTCTTCTTGGCCGGTTTACCAGCAGCAAGGTGCAACGCAAGGGGCTTGCCCTGAGCAGCAAATTACGATCTGCCACATTCCGCCGGGAAATCCTGCCAATCCGCAAACGATTACGGTGCCCGCAAGCGCTTGGCCTGCTCACCAAGGTCATGGTGACACCCAAGGTGCTTGTAACATGACGATGATGACGATTTGCGCGGATGGCACCACGATTCAAATTGCGACTGCAGCATGGCCTGCTTATCAGCAGCAGGGTGCAACGCAAGGGGCATGTCCTGAGCAGCAGATTACGATCTGTCACATTCCGCCGGGCAATCCGGGCAATCCGCAGACGATCACGGTTGCTGCGAGTGCTTGGCCTGCCCACCAAGGTCATGGCGACACCCAAGGTGCTTGTAACATGACGATGATGACGATTTGTGCCGATGGCAATACGATTCAGGTAGCCACTTCGGCTTGGCCAGCCTATCAGCAGCAAGGTGCAACGCAAGGTGCATGCCCCGAGCAGCAGATTACGATTTGCCATATCCCGCCAGGAAATCCCGGCAATCCGCAGACGATCACGGTTGCTGCGAGTGCTTGGCCAGCCCACGAAGGTCACGGAGACACCCAAGGTGCTTGTAACATGACGATGATATCGATTTGCCTCCAAGGGCAAAACATGAACGTGCCGACCGCATCGTGGCCAGTGTATCAAGAGCAAGGTGCAACGCAAGGCACCTGCCCTGAGATTCAATTGACCATCTGTCATATTCCACCAGGAAATCCAAGCAATGCGCAGACGATTACGATCCCGCAGAGTGCTTGGCCTGCTCACCAAGCGCATGGAGATCAGCAAAGTGCCTGCAATATGCGCCTCATGACCATTTGTGCTGATGGAACGACGCTGCAAGTGCCTACTTCTTCTTGGCCGGTCTATCAGCAACAAGGTGCAACGCAAGGGGCTTGTCCACAGCAACCACAAGACATCGTGATTTGCCACTTCCCTCCAGGAAATCCTGCAAATCCGCAGACGCTCACGGTTGCAGCAAGTGCATGGCCTGCGCACCAATCGCAGCATGGCGACACCCAAGGTGCTTGCAACATGACGCCAATGACGATTTGCGCAGATGGGACGACGCAAACGATCCCGACCGCCTCATGGCCTAAGTTCCAACAGATGGGTGCAACGGCCGGCCCTTGTGCGGAGCGGACCAACAATGGCCAAGTGCAGCCCAAAGGTGGTGAACCCGGCAAGCCGGGAGGCGAAGTGAAGACAGGTCAGAAAATCACCATTTGCCACACGCCACCAGAAAACCCCAAAGGTCCAAAGGTGACGATGCAAATTCTGGAGTCTGAATGGGCAGCACATGCCAAGCACGGGGATACCCGAGGCGCTTGTGGTGTTCCTGGAAAGACGATTCAGCAGGCAAAGTAAGCTGATCCCGTTAAACTGAAAATCGCCGCTGGAACTAAAATCCAGCGGCGATTTTGGTTTTTCGTGCAGTCAAAATGTGCAAGCTCAGGACCTTTTCGGCGATTCTATTACCCAAACATCCGCCAGACAAATAATCCCAGAAGCAGTATTGCAATCAACCAAACCCACCATTTTGTACCCTTGGGTTTGACTTTTACCGCCTGCCCGCCATGGTTGTTGCGTACGTATTCGTCATAGTCGAAGTCTTCTTGTTCTTGCATGACATAGGCGTTAATCCCGTCTTTCCATGCGGTTTCGTCGTCGGCACCACAATGCGGACAGACTTTGGCTTTCAAACTGACCTCGCCACCGCAATTGTTGCAATGGAAAAATTCATTGGAATGGGTACGTGCCATCTGCGAATCCTTTCAAAAGTGAGAAACGAGCTATCCGTGAATACGATTGGCTGAATTTGAGGAATACAACTGCAATTTGCGCCTCAGGCGAAGACATTTGTCATGAATTGGCTTCCAATTTTGCATGCGCTGCCATAAAAGACCTGTAGAATTTAAAAAAATCTGGTGGCCCTTCTGCTTGGCCCGGGCAAATCGCATTAAAAAGGAAACAAACTCCAATTCCTGCTTCCCGATCGAATGCCATTTCGCTGCGGTAGTTGTTGACGTTGCCGCCGTGACAGACAATTTTCTGATCACCCAAATCGATGATGCGCCAACCTGCTCCATAGTATGAGGCAAGCGCACCTTCCCAGCGGTTGGCAAATGCGCGGGACTGTGTCTCTACACGCGGGAAAAACGTCGAATCCAGCACGGAATTGTTGGCGACATCGGGGCGTTGTCCCAACAAGACTTTCAACCATTTTCCCATATCGCTGATCGAAGCGGCGACGCCACCCGCCGACGGCGCGCTGAAATACTTGGAATTGAGCGGCATTGGGTGAAAGTTGCCTTGTCGGTCGTTGCTATGCGGCAAAGCCTTGTTGGCGGCAGCAAACCATTCCGATTCCCGAATCGTAGCGTCGATCATGCCGGTTTTGCGGAAGATGTAGCTCTCCACAAGATCAGGATAGGGTTTCCCTGTCCGAATTTGCAGGATATCCTCCATCAAGGAAAACGAGAAATTTTGATAGGCAAACACGGTTCCTTCGGCACCGATGACAGGCACGGTTTCCAAATCGCAAAGAATCGCCCTTCGATCCTCATTTCCCTCTACTTTTCCTGTAAAGGTATGCCTCGGGAGCCCAGTCGAATGCGAGAGCAAGTGCCAAACCCGGATCCGCTCTGTCTGCGCGGAATCGCAAAGCACGAAATCAGAGAGAATATCCTTGACACGCTCGTCAAAACGGAGTTTTCCTTGCGCTGCCACCAAACTTGCGATCACGCCGGCAAAGCCTTTGGACAGACTGCCGATCCGAAAGCGTGTGTGAATATCTACCTTGGCGGTATCGCGCGTGGAGCGCAGGCCATAACCTTTCTGGAAAATCACCTGACTGTCTTGCACAATCACCATGGCCGCCCCCGGACATTTCGTCGAATCCAGCTTTTTGGAGAAAATAGAATCCCATTCGGCAACGAATTCCTCAAAATTTTCAGCAGTCAGTTTTGCGACCTTTGGCAAATCTTGCGGCGATTCTGCTTGATGTGCGAAAGGTTGGGTGACCGGGGCAGTTTTGTCTTGGCAGCCAAACAACAAGGTCAAAAGGAATCCCACAAAAATGCGCAGCAAATGCGGTAGGTTGCGTTGAGGATGGGCGAATGGAGTCGAATTGAGCATTTTCCGACCGAAAATTAGCCACAAATGGATTCAACTGCAATGAATGCGCAAAGGATTTCGGGAGAGACTTTACCAAAATCCTTCGTTGCACATCGCTCAATGGTCGTGTTTCAGCAAAAACTCCGGATTGATGGCCTTGAAAGAAACCCGGCCGATGCTGTCTCTTTGCTCGTGCAATGGTCGGATGACCACGCCTTCGCGTTCCACCTTGAACAAGGTGCTGTTGCCTGTTCCCAATTCTACGAGTGTCGGAATATCGTTCACGAGCGTGTAGGCGCGGTCGAGCACGGGCACGGGCGTCAATTCCATCGCCTTCATGGCTGCTTCAAATTCGGCAAAGTCATAAAAGCGGTAGTGATCGATGTCAAAGGCATTGAAGAAAAACACCGTTTGCCCGCGGAGTTTGTAGAGATTTCCTTGGATGCCTTCGCCGACGATTTCGCCTTGGAGTGCGTGGTTGCCGCCCAATGCGCGCAGTTTTTCCTCGACCTTCAGCATTCGGGCCACTTTCCAGAGGCTGTTTTCATCGGATTCCAGCAATTCAAGATTGCGTGAGCAAACCCCAAATTCGCCGTCTTTCAAGTAATAAGTTACAGAGCTACCGTCCAGTTTTTCAGTGACATAACAGAGGGTGCCGGTAAATTTGTCGAGCAGCTCTTGCAAGACTTGTACCCGCGTTTCATCGGTTTTGGGAATAAAACTTGGAAATCCGCCTTTCATCACCCCTGCAAGGGAGGCTGGAATCGGTGGCTCATATTTGGTGATCTCGAGGATGTCGGTGACGTCTGCACCTTCGGCAATTTCGGTTCCGGCAGGCAAAACGCTCAGCGGGAAACAGATGCCTTGTGAAATTTCCCCGCGCAGGCGGATGGTGCGAATGCGCATTCCACGGGCCTTGAGGAATTCAAATTCAGGGCGGTCGGGGAGGAGGGAGTCAATCTCGCAGTAAACGGCAAGGTCTCCGATTTGGAATTCGCCTTTTTTTACGACGAGCTGCCAACCGAGCACCGTTGCTTTTTCAATGGCATCCGCGCCGGCAATGGGAGCAAGATCTTTGACACGTTGAATGGAGGCTAATGTACGCATGTTGAAAGGATGGATTTGTATGCCTTTGCGCTTGGCCGCTGCGGCAGGATTTCAGGTGTTTTCCAAGGGAGGCAAAGGTAAGGTGGTAAAGTGGAATGGTCGTAAGCATTCGTTTGAGTGGTCTTGAATGTAGTCTGAATGGAATTGACAGCGTTTCTATGACCCTACCAGACAAACCGACGAGTCCATCGCAGCGCTACGTTACCACGCTGAAAGGGCGGTTGTTGCTACAAATTTTGCAACGCATCAAAAGAAACGCCCTGTAGCGTCCATTTTTGAAGGAATGAGATGGCTCAAAAATTAACTTGGGCTTGCAATCTGAGCAAATTACCTTGCTGTAGATTGTCTTGCAAGAGGTAATCTTCGTACCGACGTTTAGAGATCGTGTACATGGCAACAAGCTCAAATTGCTTGAAAGGCTGCCATTCGACACCGAATTCCAGCTCTCTTACACTGTAACTCCGGGCATCTCTTTCATGCTTTTTGCCGCCATCATAGGTATGTGCACGAGCAAAAGGGATCAAAGTATGGCTTTTAATCTTGGCCATGTAACTGAGCGTGACGTAACCACCTTTGAGCGATTGCACTTCGATGGAGTCGGTCAATTTGTTGAATTCCGGGCCCCGACCAATATTGTATTCCGCTTGAATGCCAAAGGGTTTTGGATATAGGACAAAAGAGGCGGCAGCACGTTGGTCGAGATAGTCGCGATCCTCAAGGTACTTTACGCCAGGACTTAGATTCGAAGATGGGAGCGCGTACTTTCCGGTATAAGCCTGAACGCCAGCCTCGATAATTTGGCTCTTGACTTTCATCGGGTAGCTGAACCTCGCAATCAAATGCGGTTGATCGTTGAGCTCGAGGGAATTTGCAGTTTGGCCATTGTATGCCCCGAGACCAATCACCCCGTAATCTCCGCTTCCCTTGAGCCCGGAGTTGACCAATTCGGTAAACAAGGTGCGCTTTTCTTTGGGGGCCCAGTAGAAAAAAACACCCAAATCGCGCTCGTTTGCAACCGCGCTGTTCATGGCATCGTGCCGGTCGAGCGGCAAACGATTCTGACTGGATTGCATGTTCTCAAAGCCAAATGGAACCTTGCTTTGGCCAATTCGAAAGCGGAATTCATTGTCTGCGTCAATGCCTACATCAAAGTAAGCATCGCGCAATTGCCCAAAATGTAGGCGGTCGCCCGATGCACTGCTGGCAAAATCTGGCTGCACATAGATATATATCCGTTTAGCAACCTGCCCGCTAAAAATCAGACGTACCCTTCGCAGGAAAAAACCACCTCCTTTACCCCAAGATTTATCGCATTGCTCGCATCCCAAATCTTCATTGGTTTCGAGCAATCGGTTATACCGAACCTGTGCATAACCTCGCAGGGCAAGGTTTTCATACCATTTTTTGGGGGGAGCCTCAGGTTTTGGGGCAGGTTTTGTCCCCGAGGAATCAACTTGCGCAGGCAAGCAAAGGTGCAACAACAGCGCCAACGTCAAGAGACTGAAGTGTTTCAATTAGGTTGAATAATTGTGAACGAATAGTTACAAAAGTAGGAAGGTCGCTTTGATCGAGAAAATCTAAAAACGCGATTGTGCATAAGATCGATGGTCATCCACATTTTTGTGGATCAAGGTCTTCGCCTCTCTACAGCGTCAATTGAGGATCAAAGGCCTCCCAAACTCCAAAAAAGTCCTATCTTCATCCCCAATTCATCCAAAAAGAAAGAAAAATGGCTGATTCGAAAATGACTACCGATCCAGACCTCGCCATCGCGCAGGCCGCTACTTTGCGCCATATCAATGATATCGCCGCCAAAATGGGCATTTCGGCGGAGGATTTGGAACTGTATGGGAAGTACAAAGCCAAGCTCCCCTTGCACCTCATCGATGAGGCCAAAGTCAAGCAACACAACCTCGTACTTGTGACCGCCATTACGCCCACACCCGCAGGCGAGGGCAAAACCACGACTTCGATCGGCCTCACCGAAGGCCTCAACAAGATTGGAAAAAAGGCAGCCGTAGTGCTCCGCGAACCATCGCTTGGCCCTGTTTTTGGCGTCAAAGGCGGTGCAGCAGGCGGCGGTTATTCGCAGGTAGTCCCGATGGAAGACATCAACTTGCATTTCACCGGTGACTTTTCTGCCATCGAAAAGGCCAACAACTTGCTTGCAGCCCTGATCGACAACAACATCCAAGATGCCGAACGCTCCTTGGACATTGACCCACGTACCGTTGCCTGGAAACGGGTCATGGACATGAACGACCGCGCTTTGCGCAACATCGTTGTCGGATTGGGCGGCAAAGCCGGGGGCATGCCCCGCGAAGAGGGCTTCAACATCACTGCCGCCTCCGAAATCATGGCGATTCTCTGTCTGAGCAAGGATTTGACCGATCTCAAGACCAAAATGGGCAATATCTACGTCGGGGATACCTTCGCCCGCAAAGCGATCTACGCCCGCGACCTCAATGCCAACGGTGCCATGGCGGTCTTGCTGAAGGATGCCATCAAACCCAATTTGGTACAAACGCTGGAAGGCAATCCTGCCTTCATTCATGGAGGGCCATTCGCCAACATCGCCCAGGGCACCAATTCGGTGATTGCCACCAAGATGGGCCTCACGATGTGCGAATATGCGGTGACCGAGGCTGGGTTTGGCGCGGATTTGGGTGCAGAGAAGTTTCTGGACATCAAATGCGGCTATTCGGGCTTGTCACCGAAGGCCATTGTGCTTGTGGCCACCATCCGGGCACTCAAATACCATGGCGGCAAGCCGCTCGCCGAGCTTTCGCAACCCGATCCGGAGGCGCTGCGCAAGGGCTTGCCGAACTTGGAAAAGCATATCGAAAACATCCGCATGTACGGCGTGCCGGGCGTGGTGAGCATCAACCGCTTCAGTGCAGATACCGCAGAGGAAATCAAGATCGTGATGGACCGCTGCCGCGAACTCGGCGTCGGCGTTGCCCTCAACGAAGGCTGGGCCAAAGGCGGCGAAGGCGTCCAAGACCTCGCCCGCGAAGTCGTCAAAGCAGTTGAAAGCTGCACCGGACCCTACCGACCCGTCTATGACTGGAACGATCCCGTCGAATACAAAATCGAGGCGATCTGCAAAAAGGTCTACGGAGCCGGATCGGTCGTTTTCGGCAACGATGCCAAGTCTGATTTGCGCAGAATCAAGCGTTTGGGCTTGGAGCATCTGCCGGTTTGCGTAGCCAAAACCCAAAGCAGTTTTACGGATGATCCCAAGATTTTGGGCCGTCCATCGGGCTTTGAAATGACCGTGCGGGAAATCGAAGTCGCCGCCGGCGCTGGCTTCATCATTCCGATCCTTGGAAATATGCTGAGAATGCCTGGTTTGCCAAGTATCCCAAGCGCCGAAAAAATCGACATCGACGAAAACGGGAAGATCTCGGGACTGTTTTGAGGATGGAGAATTAGAAATTAGCAGTTAGCGGTTAGCAGTTAGCAGTTTTGGTTGTTGAATTAGGCAACAACTTCACTGCTGCCTGCTACTTTCTAACTACCAACTACACTTGGGCTTTTCACTTTTCACTTATAACTTTTCACTTTCCCTTGTGGATAAACATTTTTCTTGCATCTGCTTGACAATCAGTAATTTTTTACGTAGCTTGTTCATTATTGCAATTTAATTTTCTCACCCTTATTCGTCAGAGCTATGAGTGTTGCTGAAAGAAAAATCGTTACAGTTGCGAAGGAGCAAGTCAATCAACTGCGTTTTCCATCCAATGAAGTGTTGAGCAACAAAGACGACATCAAGAATCGTCGCATGGACCTTGAGCGGGCACTGACACTTGGAAACTTGGAAAAAGGCAAGGTACAGATCGTTTTTGAGGACGATGGCGGCTTGAAAATGGTCGAGACGACAATTTGGTCGTTGACCGATGAGCGGGTCATCCTCAAAGGAGATACTGGAATCCCCATGCGTCGGGTGCTGCAGGTGATCGCCTGAATTTCCTTTGTTGAAGGAATGCCATAAACGTGCTATTTGGAAGATCAACGTAGGGAAGCCTTGATGAGCTCTCCCTAAGTGGCTACCTAGCGAATGCGAATGAAGTAGATCGGCATATTTTTGCGTCGAATGATCAAGTTCCGTCGTTCGAAATGGCTGCCCATGCGCAGTTCAACGCGGTATTCGCCATCGGGAAGCTTCCCGATCCCATTTAGTGGTGTGTCATCGATACCTGATTGGGCTTGCGAGGTTTAACGGAAATTTGCCCGGTGATCAGCGTCGCGAATCGTCACAGTTGGATTGGCGGTGTTCGGTTCTGGAAAATCGAAGAAGGCTTGATCCTCTCCCAAATCAGGCGACGGTGTCAATGAACTCGTATCGGACTTTTCAGTTGGCTGCCAAAAGCATTGAGGCGTCCACAGCACTCCTTCGCATCGCCAATTTCCACAAAATCGACGGCAACAAAATTCGGGAAATGGCCGGTCGTGCTCCAAGCTTCCAAGGCATGGTCGAGGACGTTGCCCCGTGCATTCGCGACGATGGCGCTGTCCCTGCGCCCGACACCAAACTTGCGATGGGTAATGAAGTGGTTCAGCAAAAAAAGCCGGTTTGTGCTGTCTCCCCGGTTGTGCCGCGTGTCAAATTCGGCGCGGGAATGGTTGGAATAGCGGTTTTCCGTGGCAAAGTCCCAGACGGGATGCAACCACGGATAGGGATTGCCGCGGTCTTTTTCCGAGAAGATGACCAAGCGATGCCCGGCGGTGATCATTTCCTGCAGTGTCGGCCAATCCTGAACAGCGTTTTGCGTGTGGAGATGGGGGAGGAGTCCTGCTTTTTCGACCTCGGAATGCATTTGTTCGGGCGTGATGTTGCTTTCAAATATGATGCTCAAGACCTCGTTCGGATGCGTTTCCAGAAAGCTTCGAATGGCAACCAAATCCTCCTGCAATGGCCGCTTTCCGAGAATTTTGTTGCCGTGGTACAACACCGCATGGTCCTTTTTCCAGTAGACATCGAGCATCATTCCGCGTACACCGAGATTCAGTTGTTCGGCAATTGACAATGTCTGATTGGGCAACCGGTGATCGCCCTTGATGTTGTACGCATTGTGCGTGTAGAGGAAGCAGACTTGATCGAATCTTCGGTTGCAAAGCGCTGAATCACCGTTGCATTGGGCGAATGAGACGTGACAGACAGCCATCATCAAAAGAAGAGAAAGCAAAAATCGGGAGAAACGGGGGTGATGACGCGGCACGAGAGAGATTTTATGCGAAGATAGGATTCTAAAACGGTCATCCATCGTACGCATCTTCTTGCTGTCTATGCGTATTTTGGAGTGGCACACAAGCAGCGCAGGTGGTGGATGACAATTCAAAAACTTATCGGAAATTACAGAAATATCTCTGAAATTAGGGTTGTTCATTGAAATCACTTTCTTCAAAAAAACACGATATGAAAAAATCAATTTACACGTTTTTCTTTGTCTTACTGTATGTCTCTGCGTTTGCGCAACCGCAAGGTTGGTCGCACAAGCGGGTGATTCAGGTGACGGAAAACTCCGGCACTACGGTCACGAATTATCAGCTCAAACTCTACATTGATACACAGACGGAAATCAACGCGGGTCGCATGCTTGCAAGCGGCGATGACATCCGCTTCAGCACCGATTGCGAGGCCACGACGTTGCTCAATCATTGGATCGAAGGTCCGATGAACGATGACTCTACCGTCATTTGGGTGAAAATTCCTTCGCTGCCCGCCAACGGCACGACCTCCATTTTCATGCAGTACGGCAATCCATTGGCTACTTCCACATCGGCGATCGTCGGTTGTTTCATCGGACCGCATTCGTCGACGGATAGCGTTGCGTCAGGCAATGCCGGTGGTGCACAACTTTCCCAGCGCGGATTCCGGTTTGCACCCACGCAAGATATTCTGGTTCAGTCCTTTGGAAAGCGTGAGCCGACAGGGACAACTCGCTATGTGACCTTGTTCAATTTCACTACACAAGCCATCCTGCGTCAAATGCAGGTCTCCGGTCCAGCGGCCCAATACAGCTACGGCGCTTTGACATCACCGATTTGGCTCACAACCGGCACCCAATACATCCTGGAATTGTACCAAGGAACCGGCGATGGGTATTATTTTGGAACAAGTTCCGCGATTGGGCAGCACCTCACTTATTTGGACATGCGTTACTGCAACAGCTGCACACAAAATACCTTTCCCACCAATACGCTGAGCAACTATCACTACGGCTATCCCGACCTTTGGTATTTCACCAAAAACAACGTCTCACCTGCCCCAACGGCGGTGATAGGGGCCGTATTGCCAAGTCTCGCTGCCCAGTTGGTGGATGTTTTCGCTTGTAAAGGGGATAGCTTGACCTTAAACTCTGCGATTACAGGAAACCTCGGCGCCACCACTTGTCTTTGGACGCCTTCGACGGGACTCAACAATCCCTCGGATTGCAATCCGATGATGGTTTTGGACAGCACAGTGGCCTTTTCTTTGACGGTATCCGATTCAGCTGGTTGTGCCAGCAACGATTCGATTTGGATTTTCAACAACAGTCCTACCATCGCTGTCAGCTACGACTCGACGGTGATTTGTGCCGGTGATACGGTCGATTTCGAAGCTTCAGGAACAGATTTTTATACTTGGGGGCCGGGCGGATCATTGAGCGCCACTTCGGGTGATTCCGTCCTTGCATTCCCTTCGGCAACGACCCTGTACACGGCGATCGGAACCGATTCTCTTTCCGGTTGCACGGATACAGTTTCGTTTACTTTGAATGTCTCGACCGTCATGGCAGTGGTCGTGCTCGGCCCGTTGAACATGTGCGAAGGCGATACGCTCACGCTCACCGTATCTGGCGGCGATGCCTATACTTGGTCACCGGGAACGAGTCTGAGCGACACCCTCGGCAGCACCGTGCTTGCCACCCCTGCGAGCGACATCACCTACTTTGTGACCGCTTGGGATACCGTCAACAATTGCTCTGCCACAAATTCGATTGATGTGTTGGTACATGCCAATCCGGTCGTGACCTTCGAATTGTTGGATCATTTCTGCGACATTGATCCTGCTGTGCAGCTCACGGGCGGTTCGCCCGCAGGCGGCACGTATTCAGGCCCTTCTGTGAATGCAGGCATGTTTGCGCCTGGAACTGCAGGTGTGGGTTCGCACGTGCTTACCTACACCTATGCGGACTTGAACGGCTGTGAAGGCAGCGACACCGCAACTGCGATCGTGGATGTTTGTATCGGTGTGACGCCGGGCGTCGAAGTTTCCTTCACCGTCCATCCCAACCCCTCCAACGGTGTTTTCACGATCACGATGGGCGACAATCCGGAGGAAACCTCCTTCCGTGTGGTAAATCTGATGGGGCAGGTCATTCGTACGGGCAAGGTTGAGTCTGGCAAGACATTGCTGGATCTTGAAACACAGCCCGCCGGACTTTACATCCTCACTGTCGAATCACTCGGTTTGCGCAAAACCTTCAATCTGGAGATTCTGCGCTAAGCGCACGATTTCGTAGAATGATTCAAAGCCGTTTGCCAACCTTCTGTGTTGCTCAAAGCAGCAGCTGGAAAGGTTGGCAAACGGCTTTTTTATGGTCTCAAGATTCAAGCCATGCCTTCCAGACAACGCCCCTCCCTTTTCCATTCGAACCAAAGTTCAATTCCAGCCTATCGAAAGATGATCACCTTCCCAAAAGCTCCCCTGAAACGATGGAAATCCGGTAAAATAAATCCCCCTTTTCAAGGCTTCGGGAATTGGAATCCTGAGTTCAGACCCCGATTCCTCGCCCGAAATTCGCAATTGAACGCCGCCTTGAAGGTCAAAAAGGGAAAATTCGAATTCGCCGATGGCTGTGGGGCTTTGCAGGCGAATCAAGTCTTTGGCTGGATTTTGGACCAATTGGATCGTGGAATGATGTTGCACGCTTCCAACCTCCCCAAAGCCCCAACATTTAAAGCATCCTTTGCCGCCATCACATCGCCTTGCTCGTAGAAATCGACCGTCAGGAAGTTGGGACGTTTGCCGGTGGCTGCCCAGCAACCCATGGCGCGGTCGGTCAGATAGGGATTGGCATTCACCGCTGCTGCCGAGTCAAGCAGTCCGTAGCCCAACGTTTGTTGGGTCACGAAGTGATTCAGAATGAACAGGCTTTTTGTGCTGTCGCCGCGGTTGTAGGCGCAGCTGAAGTCGCTGCGGCTGTAGGCGGTATAGTCGGTTTCGACGGCGTAGTCCCAGACATAATGGTACCATGGATAGGCCTGACCGTCATTGACATCGGTGAAGACCACCAGGCGTTTGTTGGCGGTGATCATGTCGCCGAGGGTGGGCCAAGCACTGCCTTGCGGTTGCGCGTGGACGTAGGGAAGCAGGCCCGCGGCGTCAAAAACGGCATTCATTTGCGCCGCGGTAATGTAACATTCGAAGATAATGCTCATCACCTCGTTGGGATTGGCGTCCAGAAAGACCTTGATGTCATCGAGCAAGCCGCTCAACGGTTGAGTCCCAAGGAAATTGCTGCTGTGGTAGACCGTAGGACGGTTGTTGTACCAATAAACATCGAGCATCAAACTGCGAATGCCATCCTGCATTTGCCGGGCGATGTCAAAGCTTTGATTGGGAAATAGAAATGCACCTTGGTAGTTGAAAGCATTGTGGGTCGTGGCATAACAAACCTCATCAAAACGACGGTTGCAAAGCGCTGGATCGCCGTTACATTGTGCAAAGAGCATTCCTGCAGGATGAATCAATAACATCACTCCCAGTAACAACAAGCCGATGGACTTTCTCATAGCCCATGAAGTTAATAAAAAGCAGACGGAAAGTTGACTTAGTGTTGCACGATGATCTTGCCGGAGGCAAAGCCGCTTTCTGTTGTGAGTCGGTACACGTAGGTTCCGTTGGCAAGTACGGAAGGTAGGGGAACTTCGATGTCCTTCAATCCTTGCGAAGTCTGTAGGGATTCCATGCGCAATCTTCCTTCCAAGTCAAACAGTTGAATTTGGACTGGTTCAGAAGGCAATAGCTGCATATTGAATTTCAAAACTTCACTTGCCGGATTGGGATAGGCCGTGATCCCCAGAAGTTGCTGCCCTGCTTCAATCCCGGTGAAAAATTGTCCATAAATCGCCCGACGGTCAAATTCAAAAACGCCATTGGTCCATACTTCTCTCTTGATTTCCGTGGTTTGGCCCTGGTTATCATAGGTATAGAATAGATGTATCCCTCCACCGAGCGTGAAACCGGAGTCATAATTGTAGATTTCTTCGAGAACCCGATGGCCATTGGAGTCGTTTTTCCTTTTGTACATCCAATTGGTTGTGATATCTGCGTACAGCTGTCTGTAGCCTACCTCATGGAAACTTTCGTAAGGGAAATAGTTTCTTTCATAGAATAAAAATTCCCCGGGTTGGAGGTTGGGCGAACCAACGACGCAAGCGTAGTAGAGTCCTTTTTCGTAGTTGTGCCATCCTGTGTAGGATTGTTCCAACCACAGGTCCCAACCACTCCCGTCAAACCAAAAATGCTGTGCCGTTTGCAGGTTGCGATTCGGAAAGTAGGAATAGAGCAACCTTTCCTGGGGTTGCCAATTTCCTCCATTCCAAGCTGCCATCGAAAATTCGATCTCAAGGCTGTCGGCGTTGTAGGCGCTGACCTCCATGCGGAAGTTGCGCCAAGAATGTGTCATGAGATTGTATTTTTGAACCGTGAGCGTATCGATATGGTTGCCAAATGCATACGAATAGAGGGTACGCTCAAGTTGAAAGGTGTCCCAGCTAGATCCATTCCACAGCTCAATTCCAGTCATAGTCGTATTTCCAAAGGTATCATAGCTCAGCTGTGTGCGTTTGTAGTTTTCCCAACTTGTTCCATTCCATGCCAATTCAAGGTTCTCGATGGCATTGCCAGCATTGTCATAGGCATAAACTTGGTGGCGCAACTGTACGAAATTCCCGTTGTTGTACGCCAACTCCAATTGGTCTAGACGTTTGCCGTCAATGCGGTAATTGTAGTTGTATTGGGTCGAGGTGTCCCAATCACTGTCGAATGCATTCCAAATGAAAAACTGGATGAGGCCGGGCATTTCCAAATGGTGGGTGACACCGGCGGCTTTGCTGGATGCAACAGGTTGGATTTTTGCGTGAAACGGCGCGGTCGACGGTGGCCGCATTGTACCAAAACCATTGTCAAAATCCGTGCTTTGGGGCATCTGCCGGACTGGCCAAAGAAAGGGCTCCAACGGGTCCGATGAAATTGGCGCTTGGCCCGAGACAATACCCAAGGACAGCGCGGCGAGCAAGGCCGATAAGGTGATTTTACGCAACATAGAGGTCCAATTTTCAAGGGTGATGAAAACTGGCAACGGCGAAAGACTTTCCAAATTGGTCTTTTCTACCGAGATTCCAATATGAAATGCGAATTATCAGCGAAGTATATTCAACTTCCCGCACGCATTGCCTTCTTGCGTGGATATTCTGTATGAATAGCAGCCATTTTCCATCGTTTCGGGGAGTTGGATATTGATCGGGCCGCCTTGCAGGGCACTGATCCGGGTCTGCAGGCGCAATTGCCCACGCAAGTCATAGATTGAAATCTCCACCAGCCCCTTGGGCGCGGTTTCAAACCCAATGGTCAAATGCTCGGCGCAGGGGTTGGGGTAAACCGAAGTTTGGATTTTGAATTCCACCGCATCCGATTGGCCGGTAAAAAACGTCGGATAGGTGCGACGCCCAGCGAAACGGTAGATGTATCCGTCAAACAATTCATTAATCACCTCGGTGGTACGGTCCTGATTGTCATAGGTGTAATGACTCAGGAAGCCCGAACTTTGTTGCCAGGCGCCGATCCAGTCAAAGCTTTCGCTCAGGATTTCATGTGCATGTGCATCGTAGCGCGTCACATCTTTGGTGGTGCTGTCCCAACTCACACCATTCCAATCATCCCAAACATAGGTCGGACTGTCATAGGCCCCGAACGTACACCGGAAACGTGCCACATCTTCCCATCCGCTGCCGCCATAGGCTTGGTTGCGTGCGGCGTAGGCGAGTTCCTTGTCGAAATCATACCAAAGCACGTCGACAAAACGCTCGTCGGGTTGCCATACCGAGCCATTCCAGAAGTAGTAGGTCGTCGTATCCCAAGATGCCACTGTGGGGAAGTTGTATTCGATGCGCCCCGAATTTTCCCAAACATGGGCAGTGCTGTCCCAGAATTCCTCGGTGTACATGGAAATGCGATCGGTGAACACGTAGCTGTAGGTATTGCGTTGACCGTAAGCAGTGTCCCAGTTTTGTCCCGTCCAGTAGTAATTCAGGAATAATGTATTGTTTCCCAGCCCGTCGTAGGCCATTTCGGTGCGGTAATCCTCCACCCAATTGGAACCATTCCAGAGCCAGGACGTTTCCGAACTTTGCTTTCCCGGGCTGATGTAGGTGAACTCACTGCGGCGTTGCGGCACAAAACCGTTTCCATTGTACTGCTGCCCGATCCGTTCCGTCAGGTCTCCGTTGACGGAGTAGGTATTGGTTTCCATGTACACACTGTCCCATGCCACTAAGGAGTCATGCCAGACAAACTGATAGCATAATTCGGGAAAATCTTCATGGGAAGCCGTTTTCTGCGAAGGCTGAATCGTTTTCCCGGATGCAGGCGACCATGGAAGCCAAGCATGCTGCGCTTGAAGGATTCCAACAGACAAACACAAGAGCAATAGGGAAGTAAAGGCTAAACGCATTGAATTTTCGGATACATTGAAGTAGAACAACAACGATAGGAATTCGCTTTTGAGGAAGGCGAACACCTTCACAAAATTAGTTCATTTTTCAAGACGAAGGAGACCTTAACGCTGCAAGATCCACGTTCCGTTTGCAGTGCCGAGCCGGGAAGCTACGCGGTAGATATAAGTTCCATTTTCAAATCCATCCGGAATGGAGATTTGCACCAAGGCTTGCGTCGCTGCGTGGGTGACCAAACGTAGCCGGCCCGTCATGTCGTACAGACAAATCTGAACCATCCCGAGATCCTTTCCCGAAAACTTGAAGTTGACCGGAGCATTGCCTGACGAGGGATTGGGAAACACTTTCATGTGGATGCTTTTGTTTTGTTCCTCAGGGGATTCGGTGAAAAAATTGGCGTACACCTGCCGGTTGTCATTCACATAGATCATGCCGCTGTAAAAAGCTTGCGTCACTTCGAGCCTTTCGCCTGAAAGTCCATAGACATAACTTGTGAGGAGGCCGTCGGTTTGCGTCCAAGCGCCGGTCCAACGATAGCCTTCGTTCAAAATCTCATTGCCTTGGGCGTCATAGTTGAAAAGGAATTTATCCGCCGGATCCCAAGTCGTGGCAAACTTTTCATAAATCCATTCTTGGCTGTCGTTTTGCGAATAGGTCACACGATACCGTTGCAAATTTTCCCAAACTGTGGTGTATTGCTCAAATCTTCCGGAATCGGGCTGATTTTCGGAAAAGTCGTGCCAACCCAAGCCCACGATACGCCGATCGTTGGCCCAATTGCCTTGCAATGGCAGGTAGCCCGTCACGGTATCCCAACGATTCTGATTGTCAAGCGAATATTCTATTTTGTATGTGGGGTACCAGCCAACTCCGATTTGGTAGCTTTCTTGTATGACCGAGGCGATCTGCTGCGAAGGATGATACGTATAGGAAGCGCGGTATCCCGACGAAGTGTCCCAACCAATGCCATTCCACGTTTGCCCGATGCTCGAGGTCAGATTTCCATAAGGGTCGAATGTCCGCAAAAATCGGTAGCTCGGGTCCCAATTGCTGCCGTTCCAGCGCTCGGCAAGCGTCAGGGTGTCAAATCCCGACGTGGTGTAGGCATGCGTCTCGCGAAAATCATTGAAGTAGGTTCCCGAACCGTAAAGGCCGATTATGCGTTCGATCACCCGGCCATTGGGATCGTAGGCATAGGTGGTTTGGGAAGCGGTATCCCAAACATCCGGCCCCGAATTCCAATCAAAATTGATGCAGGACAGCGGATAATCAACCTGAATCGCTGCTTGCTTGGAATTTTCAACATTCGGTGCTGGATGTCGGCACCATGCATGCCAGGTAGATTGTCCAAGCAAGAGGCTATTCGGCAGCAGCCATCCCGCAAAAAAAACGAGCAGAAACAAGTGTAAAGCCTTGGGATTCAATTTCATGAATTTTCAGCGACGCAGTTGGATTTTCCCGTTTGCGCTTCCTGATTTTGAAGTCACACGGTAAATGTAGTTTCCGTTTTCCAAGGTTTCCGGCAACAGGAGTTGGATTTCGGAGGGGGAGCCACTTCGGAGGTTGCGCAGCCTGCAAAGCCCATTCAGGTCAAACAATTCAATCAAAACCGGTCCGACCATCCTCTCTTCCAACTTGAAATTGCAGAATTCGGTGGCAGGATTAGGGTAGGCAGTCAAATGGAAATTCTGGGATTCGACCTCCGTGACGCCGACAAACCAATCCGAATAGACATACTTCATCGCATTGATATAGCCATGCTGCGGATCCCATTCCCGCTGCACGAGTTGCTGCGTTCGACCCATGCTGTCACGCACGTAGTCGTAATAACGGCCATTGGTGACGCTCCAGATGTTGCCCTGCAATTGACTTTCCTCCGAATGGATGAGTTCATCGTCGGTGTCAAAAAATGCCCTTTGGCGCGAAACGGTATCCCAAAAACTGGTAAAATTCTCGGTGTAACAATCCGAATCCAATCCGCTATAGGTGCAGGTGGTACGTTGCACGTCGCTCCATCCGCCATTGGGAAGTTGCGTGACGAAAGCTGCACTTTGTCCAAGGGAAAAGTTGTTCCAAACCATGTCGACCTTCCGACCATTGGCCAGCCAGTTTCCGTTCAGGAATTGAGAGTAGGTTACGGTATCCCATTCCAGCAAGGAAGAATAGCTGTATTCCGATTTGTTTTGCGGAGCCCAATAACTCCCGGAAGTGATGGTCGTCCAGCTGGAAAATTCTTCGCTGCTGATGGCGCCGTTGGGAAGATGGGTGCGCAAAGTCCTGCTCCCACTGATGGTGTCCCAATCCATTCCTGATTGTGTATTTGCCCAGGAAAAATGAAATTCCAGACTATCTTTTCCCGATTGATCATAGTACAACATCTGCCGCTGTGCATTGGTGTAGGTGCCGCTTCCCCAAGTTTGTTGGATATGGCTCGTTTGCCTTCCAGCGGTATCATACGCATAAAGGTGGCGGGAATGCGGTTGAAAACCCAGCGTCGGCTGAGGCTCTTCGTGGATCACTTCCGTCAACAAGCCATCCCCTGAATAGACATACGTTTCGCTCCAAATTGAATCCCAGCGCGACTGATTGTACCACCAGTAGGCGATGCAAGCCGTCGGTTGTTCATCGTGAAGTGCCATTTTTGAAACCTCTTCGAATGGCTTTGTTTTCTGTGCCCGGACTGAATTTTGCAGGAAAAGCGCACACAAAACGGCCAAAACGCCGAAGCATCGGCGCAGCCAAACTTGCGTGGTGGGATGGAGTCGTTGCATCTATTTGGCTTTCATTTCTGATTTGGCAACCGTCACGGCCACAAACTTGGAAACGGGTGTATTGCTCTTTTCGGCGACATGGTCCAATGGGACAAGTACATTCGCCTCGGGAAAATATGTGGCCATACAACCTTTAGGAATGTTGTAAGGCACAACAATCCAGCCTTTTGCATGCCGTTTTTCGCCACGGAAATGGCTCGTCAAATCCACCATGTCCCGCGAGTGCAGTCCCAACGTGTGCATGTCGTCGGTGTTCATCAACACCACCCTGCGTTCGTTGAGGATGCCGCGGTAGCGGTCGTCGAGGCCGTAAATCGTCGTATTGTACTGATCGTGGGTGCGAATCGTCATCAAGGCAAATTGGCCGGGTTCCAAGAGGCTTTTCGGAATCGGATTCACCGTAAAATGTGCCTTGCCGCTCGCCGTGGTGAATTTTCCCTCGCGCGGTCCATTGGGCAGGTAAAAGCCATTGGGCTGCAAAACGCGGCGGTTGTAATCCTCAAAACCTGGGATGACCGCTTCAATATGGTCGCGTACCTTGTCATAATTGGACACCATGGCATCCCAATCGATTTTCACCGAATCGGGCAGGCTCGCCTTGGCGATGCCCGCAACGATAAACGGTTCGCTGCGCAAATGCGGCGACGCCAAATCACCCGAACCTTGGCTTTTGGACACGACGCCCATGCTGTTTTCGACGGAGACAAATTGCACGCCTGACTTCTGCCGGTCCGTCTCCGAACGCGCAACGCAAGGCAAAATGATGGCTTCTGCGCCCGTAATCACGTGGCTGCGGTTCAGCTTCGTGCTGATTTGCACCGTGAGGTCGCAATTTTGCAAGGCCTTGGCAGTGGCTTCGCTATCCGGCGTTGCCGAAATGAAATTGCCGCCCATGGCGATGAAAACGGAGGCTTTGCCATCGAGCATCGCGTGGATCGCCTCGACCGTGTCATACCCATGCGCCCGCGGCGATTGGATCCCAAACCGTGCATCCAAGGATGCCAAAAATTTCTCGGCCGGCTTCTCGTAGATGCCCATCGTGCGGTCGCCTTGCACATTGCTGTGCCCGCGCACGGGACAAGTGCCCGCACCCGGCTTCCCGATCGCGCCACGCACGAGCAACAAATTCACGATTTCCTGAATATTGGCCACCGCATTCACATGCTGCGTGAGTCCCATGGCCCAGCAAAAAACGATCTTCTGCTTATGCCCCAAGATCCGCGCCACCTTTTCCATTTGCGCCCGGCTGATCCCGCTTTCGCGTTCACATACAGCGACATCCGTTTGCTTGACATCGGCCAAAAAGGCCTCGAAATCAAGGGTATTGGCTTGGATGAAGGCCATGTCAAAGATCTTTCCGGGGACTTTTTGTTCCATCTCCCAGAGAATCCGCAGGATGCCTTTGAGCAGGGCGACATCGCCGTTGATGCGCACCGGCAAATGCATGTCGGCGATTTGTGTTCCGCCCTTGAGCACCTCCATGGGGCTTTGCGGATCGACAAAGCGTTGCATCCCGGCTTCCTTGAGCGGGTTGATGTCGATGATCGTGCCGCCGCGTTCCTTGCATTTCTTGAGGGCGCTCAGCATACGGGGATGGTTGGTCCCCGGATTTTGGCCCATGACGACGATCACGTCGGCGATGTACAAATCCTCGAGTTTCACGCTGCCCTTGCCGATGCCGAGGGTGGCAGACAAGGCTGTGCCGCTGCTTTCGTGGCACATATTGCTGCAATCGGGCAGGTTGTTGGTGCCATAAGCGCGCACCAACAACTGATACATGAAGGCGGCCTCGTTGCTTGTGCGGCCCGAAGTGTAAAAAATGGCTTCGTCGGGGCTGGAAAGCGATTTGAGTTGTTGCCCGATCCTTGCGAATGCGTCTTCCCAGCTGATGGGTTCGTAGTTGCTGTTCCCCTTGCGCAAGATCATCGGCTGGGTGATACGCCCTGCCTTACCGAGCTCAAAATCAGGCCAAAGGCTGAGTTCTTCGACGGAATGGGTCCTGAAAAATGCGGGATCGACCTTGGCGTCGGTGGCTTCTTCGGCGAGCGCCTTGGCGCCGTTTTCGCAGTATTCGCCGAGGCTGCTGCGGTGGTCTTCGGGATCGGGCCAAGCACAACCCGAGCAGTCGAATCCGTCTTGTTGGTTCATTTTGCCGATCAGCCGCAAACCCTTGCCCACACCCATTTCCCGACTCAGGTGGGCCATGGCCTCCTTGACTGCAGCAAGCCCGGCCGCTTTGTTGGCGGGTTGCGTCAACGAGAGATTGCGAAACTTTTCGGGTGGCAGCAATCGCACCCCGGCGCGCACGTAGCGCGGTGTTTCAACTTCGATTTCAAAATTTGCCATATCCCAACAACTCTAGTGCTAGGGATAAAGTTAGGAAATTTTTGGGGATGGGGGGGTAGTTTCGCGGAATCACACCCCGCAACATTTCCCCAAAAAATTACCAACTTTGCCTTCAAACGGAAAGAAATGGCAGTCTATGCAATTTGGAACAACAAGGGCGGAGTTGGCAAAAGCTACCTCACCTTTCAAGTTGCTGCCGAATATGCCCGAACCCATCCTGACCGGAAAATCCTCGTCATCGACCTTTGCCCGCAAGCAAATGCCTCTGGGATGCTCCTGGGGGGTATCGTAGCGGGTGAATCTGCCTTGGAACAGCTTGCGACACGCGTTCCACGACGCACCATTTCCGGCTATGTCGAGGATCGGATTTTCAGCCCCTACCAAAACCCTCGTACGGGAGCCAATTTTGTGACCAAAGTGGCTGAATTGAATCCGCAGATTCCCTCGAATTTATATCTCGTAGTAGGAGATGAGCAACTCGAGATTCAGTCCTCACGGGTTTCCAATGCAACTTTTCCAGGACCTGCCGATGCCTGGCGTTTGGTACATACCTGGATTTCTGACTTGATCCACGACATTCAAACCGCTTGGAATCAGCCGGAAATGACGGTTTTTATTGATTGCAACCCGAGTTTCTCCATTTACACGGAATTGGCTTTGTCGGCTTCGGATCGCTTAATGATCCCATTTTCGGCGGATGGTTCATCGAAACGTGCCGTGCGGGCGGTGTTGGCCTTGGTATATGGGGTGGGACGGTATTCGGGCGCGCAACAATCCGAATTTGTCATCAATTCGAACCGATTCAACTTGCAAGTCCCCAAGATTTACTGCTATATCGGGAACCGTTTGACACAGTATGTCGGTTCAGCCGCAGCGTTCAAAACGGTCGTCAAAGAAATCGGCGACGAAATCTGGGATGTCTGGCAAAACCACCCCAATTTCTTCTGGATTCGACCAAAGTCGTTGAAAAATGGCCGCAAGACCTTCGAAAACGACTTTAAGTTTGAAATCAACGATGCCAATACGGCTTCCGTCGTTTCAAGTGCGCTGGGAATTCCCATCATGGTTTTGACGGCAGGCCCGAAGCAGATCACCGTGGACAGGCAAGTTCAAGTGAATCAATCGCAACTCGATCGGCAGCAACCCAATATCAGTGAGCTGGTCGGGCGGATTGATTAAGTTCTCACTCCACCACAAATTTCCCGCGTCCGATGATCCTTTCTCCTGCCAACAACTGGAAAAAATACAGTCCGCCGGCAAGATTTCCGCGTTCGAAGGTGATTTCCTCGCCTGTAAGTCCGTCCATGCGCGACACCATTCGGCCCTGCGCATCCAAGACCTGAAAACCGAGCCGATTTCCCCTTGGATTTGCAAAACGAATGGTTGTGGAAGACGAAAACGGATTCGGGAAAACTTGCAGATTGGCGGCTTGGGATGGGTTTTCTGGAAGTCCGACGGATTGCGTCGCCATCACGTTGGTGAGTTGATAATATGCATCCCGACCAATCTGATAATGACGGTACTGACTCGCATAACTCAGGACTCCGAAACTGTAATAGTCCTGATTATCCGTATAGAAGATGCTGCTTCCACTTTGGCCTTGTGCTGCCAAGGCAGTTCCGGAAGGAATGGTAAGCCATCCGCCATCGGAGCCGATCACGCCGTAGTTGTAATATAACGTGTCCCCGTTGTAATGCAGGCTCGTATCCATGAAGGAAGGCTGCATCGGGTAACTGTATTTGTGAAAAACCTTCCCCGAAAAGTAGCTCGTATCCGCAGTGAAAGCCATGCCAATATGCCCGGTTGTTTGCCCAATGGGTTCTTGGAGTTGCAAAAGTGCAATGTCATGCCATCCATTGTTGTCATAATGCTTCTTGAAAATATAGCAATGGGAAACCTTGCTCGTGGGCAAATTGGGCTGGAATTGGCCGTTGTCGTAGGCGGGTGCAACGAGCAGACTGTCACCCAGCCATGTTTGGCCGAAGAAAGGCGTATAAACGCAGTGCGCAGCTGTCAAGACAAATTGGTCGCCGACCATCATTCCCGAACAATCGTTGCGCAGCGTATCATCCTCCCAATACCAGATGCGAATGGCGGTACGCGCCGGGAAGTCCGTGACGGGATCAAAAAGTTCCGCACGGGCAAGTTGTGAAAATTGGCTCCCGGGAAAGAGATTGGTGGTCGGCGGCACAAGGCTGAGAATGCTTTGGTTGCCAAGTGGGCCCACCGAGGATGAACTATGATCAAATTGAATGTTCGTGTCGACAGGCACCGGCGGGATCAGGGAGATCGTACGGTTTTGTACATCAAAGGCAACGATCGTATCGGGTTGGGCGACAAGGTGGTTTCCCAACATTCCTGCGAAAACGATCACAAGGACGGTAAATATTCTCATACTGAATGGATTGGACATTTTTCTGATGCACAAATCTAGGTCGGTCCTGTATTCAAACAGGTGTCAAAATTAGGCCCCCCTCAATCGCGACCCACAGAATTTTTTCATTCTACTTTGGCCGCCGATCGTCTTTTTTCGTAGATTGAAGCAGAATGACAATCCATTCACGAAAAATATTCCGTGTGACCAACAAATTGCTGAGCTACAGAAATGAATTTTCTTTTTGAAAGCCTTTTTGGATTCATATTCATCGTATTTCTGTTCGGCCCTTTGATGTATCAAATCAGTACGGGCACACTTTCCTTTACAGAGAAGTTCCTCGACAAAGTTTGGCTGCGACCTTATGCGAAAGTGGATCGTCGCGGCCTGATTTTCCGGATACGCATTACGATCTTGATGTGCAGGTTCCGAGCAATGCTGCCTTTTCTGCATTGTTTGGTAGGTATTTTGCTAATCTTACCACTCGGTCAAATCGACCCGTCGATTCCAGTGTTGGTCATTTTTCCGTACATGATCGGATTTTGGGTGATGCCGCTTTCCCACCAATCCAACCATTACGATGAAGCATTGCCGAAATTCAACCTTATGATGGCGATCACCGCCGCTAAGAGATTGGTTGAATTCGCACCGGTCGGGAAACAGCGGCGTTTATTGGTTTGGATAACGGGATTCCCTGAGGCACATATCAAGATTGCTGCGATCAACGGGTTCATGGAAAAAACCGAGGATTGGGCGATTGAAAACCTTCAGATGCTTCGTTACAACCCCTCATCGCTGGTGCAAAAAGCCGCTGAAGAGGCGATTGAATTGGTGGAAGGTATCCTCAATGGCAACGGAATCCGGAGTGTCTTGCCGCTCGAAGAGCTCTGCGCGGCATATCAAGCCAGTTTGGATGAAATACCCGGGATACAGTCGAGTGCGGTATTGAAACGCTATGAAAAGGCCAGGATTGGAGTTGATCAGACCCGATTGGCCAACCAAATCGACGACATCATTTATTCACAGTTGGCGTTGCGTGAGGCCTACCCTAATGTCTATTGCAAACAGTGCTTTTCTTCGACGGAGGAGGAGTCTTTTCGAGAATGGAAATGGATTCGTTGTAAACGCTGCCTGGATGTGCAACAGCTGATTCCCGGCGTGACCTCGGTCATTGGGGAAATCGGCGGCGTCAAGGATTGGACTTTGGACAAGGAAATTCTACGAATCGGAATCTGGGATACGGTTCAACGCAAAGCGACCAAGTCTGAAATTGACGCCCTCCATGTTTATCCCGGCGGCGAATTCGACTACGACTGGGCGATCAGTGCGGCCGTGCAGATGATTCAGAATCAGGTGAACAGCCGCATACAACAGGTCCCGGTTACGATTCACGGCAAATTGAACTTGTCCCAAAACACGCAGCACCTGCTGCGGTCTCTTGACCCGAATGTCAAGCTCGATTGACGCTTATTCGGGGAGAAAACGTTCCTGCCCGGCATAGACATTGAACCGGTCCCCGCGCAGGAATCCAACAAGGCTCAGGCCATGTTGCCTTGCCAAATCGACCGCTAAACTCGTCGGCGCTCCGACAGCGACCATCAGGGCAATTCCGGCAAACAGCGATTTTTGGACCAATTCGAAGCCGGCACGGCCGCTCACAAGCAAAATAGAATCCTGCAACGGGAATTTCCCTTGCAAAAACAGCGTTCCGATGGCCTTGTCCACGGCATTGTGGCGACCGACGTCTTCGCAGGAAACCAACAGATTTCCCGCAGCATCAAATAGCGTTGCCGCATGCAGCCCGCCCGTATGCTTAAACACCGTTTGGCTCGCCATCGCCAAATCCGGCAACTTCCGTATCAATTCGGCTGAAAATTGCCGCCCGGAATCCACAATCACCGGACAGCCCGCCATCCCGATGGCTTCGATGCTCGCTTTTCCGCAGACGCCGCAGCTGCTGCTCGTATAGAAATTCCGCTCCATCCGCGACAAATCCGGCAAAATTCCCGGTTGCAGGTCGACCTTGACGACATTGCCAAATTCCTCGGGGGCGCGCACGTTGGCGCAATAGTCGATCTTGAAAATGTCGTCGACGCTGCGCAGCAGGCCTTCGCCGAGCAAAAATCCAGCTGCCAAGGCCAAGTCATGCCCGGGAGTGCGCATCGTGACGGCAACATTGCGTTGCTGCCGATCCTGCTCCGGCCCGAATTCCAGCTTGATTTCCAACGGCTCTTCCACCGCAAGCAGGTCTTCGATGCCGCGTTCGTTGCCGCCATAGCGCCTGACCTCGATGGATTTGACCGGACTTTTTGCCTGCATAGCCGTTACCGCAAGATCAATTTTTGGGTGATGCTGATTTCGCCGATGGCCGCCAAACGAAGCAGGTAAACGCCAGCAGGGTAGGGGCTTGCGTCCAATTCGGCATCGTTTCCGGTCAGATGCTTTTCCAGAATGGTCCTTCCCTGCAAATCCATCAATGTGGCCGTCCAATTTCCTGCTTTTGAAACAGATACTTGGATTTTGCCTTCGCTTGGATTCGGCCAAATGGACAGGGTTGGTTTCGATATTGCCTCGGAAGCGCCTGCCAAGACATTGCCATTGAGTCCCAGTTTGACCACATTCAGAATCTCCCGATTTTCAGGATTGGCATCGTAACGTTGCACGACAAGAATCACGCTGCATTTCGTTTCGTCAAACGCGGAATCCAGTGTTGTCTGAAAAGTATGGCTGAAAAAATGGCCTGCAGCCACTGGATTCGGGAAAATCGATGTCCCCAGATGCCCGCCCAACATATCGCGCAGCACCCAATTGTGTACATACCCGACGATGGGATCGCCCAATCCAAACAGCGGAT
This sequence comes from Bacteroidota bacterium, assembly GCA_016718825.1. Lineage (NCBI taxonomy): Bacteria > Pseudomonadati > Bacteroidota > Bacteroidota bacterium. The sequence goes on from JADKCL010000009.1 coordinate 213,097, forward strand.
GACCCGTGGTATTGTTGTAACCGTTGAGTTGATCATAGCCGAGGCCCGTGCCGGTGACTTCGTCTTCGACGAGATAGGCATTCACCCGCAAATCCCAATTGAGGTCCCAAAGCACAGTTCCTTCGACCTGTACGGTGAGGTCCCGCTGTGGCGTATAGGTGGTCGCGCCGCCGATCGTCGCCAGCATCGGCATTTGCTTGCGATCCTGAATCATCGTCGGCCAATACGTGTTGGGCATCGAGGTCTGCGAATAGGCGGGCCATTTGTACCGGTCCACCATCAACGTCGGATGTGCCCAGAGATAATCTGCAAGAATCGAATCTCCATCGACAGAAAACATGTGATCCACATGCCCCGCATTGTTCACGTGGATCGCCACCGGGATGATGTTGGTATCGTTCAGCAGGTAGCTTTGAAGCAAATTGTCGCCCCATGGGCAACTCGGACAACCGGCACTCGTGATCTTCTCCAAAAGCAACTTTTTTCCGAGCGGCTGCGCTTGAACCATGGAAAAAGTCAACGCAAGGATGAATAGTAGACGTGATACGAAGCTCATGGCTCAAAAATATCGAAATATTAAGGATTTAGGAGAATAAGCGATGAAGGACCAATTTGTTGAATGACGGATTCCAGCGTTGATCCGAGGCCGATGCCCAAAAATTCAAAAGGAAAGCAATCCCCCGAATTTCCGTAATTTTGCCGAATGCGGCTCCCAAAAGCACAAGTAGATCCCATGTTGATCGATTCCTTCGGAAGGGGGCACGACTACTTGCGCATTTCCTTGATCGACAGCTGCAACCTGCGTTGTACGTATTGCATGCCGGAAAACATCCGCTTTCTGCCACCCAGCAAGCTCATGGCTGCAGACGAATTGGTCGCGATCGCGGGCGTATTCGTGGAGGCAGGCGTAAGCAAGATCCGGCTCACGGGCGGCGAGCCACTCCTCCGACGCGATGCCGAATTGATTTTCAGGGGATTGGCCAAACTCGGCGTCGAATTGGCGATTACAACCAACGGATTGCTGCTGCACGAATTTTTGGATCTGTTCGCGGAAATCGGGCTCACCAAACTTAACATCAGTCTCGACACGCTTGATTCAGAGCGGTTTGCAGCGATCACAAGGCGCGACCAATTTGCGATCGTCAAGCAAAACATTGACTTGGCCTTGCAACGCGGGTTTCATGTGAAACTCAACATGGTCGTGATGCGCGGGGTCAACGACGATGAACTGATTGATTTCGTGGCCTTGGGCCAAAACACCGATCTCCATCTCCGATTCATTGAATTCATGCCCTTCGACGGCAATTCCTGGAACTGGGAGAATGTGTTCTCCTATGCGGAGATGCTGGAAAAGATCGGCGCAAATTTTCCGATTGAAAAATTGGAAGACAAGCCGAACAGTACTTCCAAAGCGCACCGCGTCGCGGGGTTCAAAGGGACATTTTCCGTGATCAGCACCGTGACACAGCCCTTTTGCGAAGGTTGCAATCGCTTGAGGCTCACGGCCGAAGGCAAGCTCCGTAATTGCCTGTTTTCGCGCGATGAAACAGATTTGTTGACGGCATTCCGCAATGGAACCGACCTTCGTCCACTGATTGCAGCCGCGGTTTCAGGCAAAGCGGCCCGCCTCGGCGGCCTCCCCGAATTTCAAGACAAGGAAAACCTGCAAGCCCAACTCAGCAAACGCGCCATGGTCAAAATCGGCGGCTAACAAGGTCTCAAGCGCCCCAAAGACCGCCAACCCCACTTTTCACTTTTAGTTTTTCACTTTTCACTCATACTTGACGTGTGCGTCAAATTTCTTCATGAGTTGCCGCAGCGCAGGATTTTGGGTGATCATCTGTTCGAGCTTTTGTTCATTCGTATAAGGACGGCTGTCATTGGCACTCGCTGCCAATTCCTGGATTTCCATCTCCAACAAAAGGTTGGTGACGCCGGTATGCTCGCGCATGTAGTCGATCACAAACCGTTCGTCGGCAAGTTGCCGGCGCACGACCTCGCTGGGCACGCCTTGGATCCATTTGTTGTGGTCGAGGCGATAGGCGTCCATGCGCAGGAGGAAACCACGCGGTATCTGCCATCTGCATTCAGGAAGTCGAGCAATTTGGTGTAGGCTGCCTCAAAAACGACAGGATCAATCGTTACACGCTCGTCATATTCTACGAATGCTTCCTGCTCCTCGTCCTTGCCACCTTTGGAATTGCTGAAAAGGTCGATGTCATCGATGTTGGTGGGAATCAAAAACGGCCCACGCATCACCTTGCTTTTTTTGTCGGGCAGGAGGGAGGAAATACCGGATTTCACTTCGCCCTCGGCCGGAATTTCCTTGGAAACGGCTGCGTTGGTCGATACGCCAAGATTCTGCGTCCCTACCCGTTCAGATTTTTTTTTTTCGTTCTCCTGTGCGAGGTTGATGGCGGTTTGCAGGTGGGCGAGCTTCATCAGTGCAAGCTCGACGTGTAACCGCGGATTCACCGCATTTCGCATCGCCCCCTCGGCCGTCGAGGCGAGGTTGAACGCATTGAGCAGCAATGTGGCCGAAATGGCTTTGACCTGCTCGGTGTATTGCTTTTTGATGTTGTCGCTGGACTCCAGCATGCCGATCGTCTTGGGCGTGCGGGCGATCAGCAGGTTGCGGAAGTGCTCGGTGATACCGATGAGAAAGTCTTTGACCTCGAATCCGTTGTCGATGATCTCGTTGAGCATCACCAACAAACCTTCGTGGTCTGCCACGAGCATCATTTCGACGGTTTTGAAATAATAGGCGTAGTCAAGCACGTTGAGATTGTCGACGACAATCTTATATGTGACATGCCGGTTGCTGAAGCTCACGATCTGGTCGAAGATGCTCAGACCATCGCGCAAACCGCCGTCGGCTTTGAGGCCGATGAGTTGCAACGCATCGTATTCGTAGTCAATACCTTCCTTTTCGCAAATCGACTTCAAGTGCTCGGCAACCGCGTCGACTTTGATGCGTTTGAAGTCGAATTTCTGCACCCTTGACAGGATGGTGGGCAGGATTTTATGCTTTTCTGTGGTCGCAAGGATGAAAATCGCATGCGCCGGGGGTTCTTCCAATGTCTTCAAAAAGGCATTGAATGCCGCCGAACTGAGCATGTGAACCTCATCGATGATGAAGACGCTCTTTTTTCCGGAAGCAGGAACGTAGCGTACCTGATCGATGATTTTGCGAATGTCTTCGACCGAGTTGTTGCTTGCGGCATCCAATTCGTGGATGTTGAGGCTCCGTCCTTCATTGAATGTGGTGCAGCTTTCGCAGGCGTTGCAGGCTTCGCCGTCTTCCGGCGGATTGGTGCAATTGATGGCCTTGGCCAGGATGCGTGCGCATGTGGTCTTTCCGACACCACGTGGGCCTGAAAAGAGAAATGCATGCGCCAACTGCCCCATTTTGATGGCATTCTTGAGCGTATTGGTCACATGCGACTGTCCGACTACGGAGTCAAACGTAGCGGGCCTGTACTTGCGGGCTGATACAACGAAACCTTCCACGGGGGCAAAGCTAAAAGAAAAAAACAAAAATGACTTTTGGATTGGGCGTTTGAGAGCGAAATGTGGATATCTCGACGAATGGGTGGGATGCAGGGTCAGAGATGATTTTTAGAAATCCTTGTTGACAAAGCGAAAACTTTGTCTAACTTTGCAACTCGTTTCGAAAATCCTGGGCTGTCGTCCATGGAGAAGAACATAAAACATTGATTTTCAATGGCACTTGAAATTAGCATTGACCTGTCAGGTCTGAAAGTTTCGTATGAGACCACCTTCTTGGTGGTTCCGGAGCTTTCGGAGGCTGACTACAAAAAGGTCGCCCAAAAATTTCATGACCTGATCACCAAAGGTGGTGGCGAGGTCACGAACATCGAGCACTGGGGCCAAAAGAAGTTGGCTTACCCGATCGAAAAGCGTCATACCGCTTACTATTGCTACGTAGAGTTCACTGCACCAACCACGGTAATCCCGAAGTTGGAGCAAGAGTTCCTCTATGACGAATCCTTGATTCGTTTCCTTACCGTCCGCGTCGAGAAGCACCACGCTGCCTTTAACAAGAAGCGTCGTGAGCAAGGTTTCGGCAAGAAAAAAGAGGTAACGAAATAATCCACGAGGGAACGCATCATGGCATACGGTAAAAGTAAAGACAGAGGCATCGGCCCGACAGCTGTAAATCAGATCAAGTCGGCCAACATGCCCAAAAAATATTGCCGCTTCAAGCGCAACGGGATCAAGTACATTGACTACAAAGACCCCGATTTCTTGAGGAAATTCTTGAACGACCAAGGTAAAATTTTGCCACGTCGTATCACGGGTACAAGCCTCAAGTATCAGCGCCGTCTCACAGTGGCCGTCAAGCGTGCACGTCACCTTGGCCTTCTCCCATTCGTAACCGATACCATTAAGTAAGATCATGGAAGTAATTCTCAAGAAATACCACAAAGATCTCGGCGAAAAGAACGACATCGTATCGGTGAAACCGGGATTCGCCCGCAATTTTCTCATTCCACAAGGGATCGCCATCATGGCTACGGAAACCAACCGTAAGATCCTGACTGAGAACTTGCGTCAAGCAGCACACAAAAAAGACCACATCAAGAATGAGGCTTTGCGTATCGCTGGAGAACTTGAAAAACTCACTTTGACCATCAGCACCCTCGCAGGTCCGGATGGCCGTCTGTTTGGTTCCATCACTCCGTTGATGATCGCCAATCAGCTCGAAGCCAAAGGCTATGATATCGAGCGTCCACGTATCTTGTTTGACACCGTCATCAAGGAACTTGGCAACTACGAGATCACGGTCGACTTGCACAAAGAAGTCAAGGCCAAGGTCAAAATCGAAGTCGTCGCAGCCGCGAAGTAATTTCGCTAAAGCGCTAAAGAAATGAAAAGGTCGTCCCAAAAGGGCGACCTTTTTCGTGTTGCGCCCGGCAACAGGTGATGCGCTACTTCCCGAGTCGCGAACATGCAGTGAAACGTGGCGTGATCAGAGCCCTAGCCTTCGACGTTAATCGCGCTGCAGAAGCCATTCGCAGTTTGTGGGGAATGCCGATGAAAAACGGGCACCTCCTTGCCGCTATTGTTTACTCGTTTTGGATTGCCGTTTTTCACCGCCCGAGAACGCAGCAACGAATGCGCCGATCACAAAAATGATACCGATGATCACCAGCGGCGAAAGCACCAATGTCGAAATCAACAAGATCAAAGCGACTGTGCCTTCGGTGACGATCGCGCCGACAAGCAAACCCGACCAAAGTAAAATCAAGGCCGCGCCTATGAGTCCGAGGATGGCAGGAATGGGCCTGTTGGGGCGCTGCGGGGCCATTTTTTCAGCCAGGATTCTGTCCCAGCCGGATTCGTTTGCAATCTGTGAGCTTGGATTTGTCCTGAATTGCAAATTTCTGGCGGGTTCAGCAGGATTGATCAGACGGGCTTTCCGTTCGCTAGGCTTCGGGCTTTGCACAGGGGCTTCTTGGGCCGTTTCGGCGTCGGCATTGGCTGCCGAGGTTTGCGCTTGGAGGCCACAGCAAGACATGAGCAAAACGAACATCCACAGGGATATTCGCAGGAAATCGGGCCGAAAACGGCAGGTGAAACTTAACATTGGATGATAGAACTTGACCGCTGCGAAATTAGTCAAAATCGGGATAGAGCAGGTATTTCTTACGCTTGACCTTGAACTTGTTCTGGGCATCCTGCCAAGTCGCATAAATGGCTTCGGGGGTCATTTTTTTCGCAAGCTGTGACTTCAGAATGCTGTTTCCGATCAGAATGTTGAAGCTCGGTTGGTACAAGGTTGCTGAAACACCGACGTTTTTGGATTCTTCGACGAAGTTGCTCAGCAACGACAATCCGGCGAGAAATAGTTCCTTTCCTTCCACTCTGTTCAAAAAGCGGATGCCATAACAAACCTGATCCTGAAAGTCAGGCGTGACGGCTTTGCCCGGGGTGGACCGCGGTGTAAATTTGATGTATTCGGCCTCCAAGCCATTGAGGGAAACCCTGCTAGGTTCAACGGCACCCAAAATCGAGTCACGCTTCAACGAATTTTCATAGCCTTTGTGCCAAGGGGCGCCCAGAACCTCGAATGGCGTCGGGGTGCCACGGCCGACACTCACTTTCAAACCTTCAAACCAGCATAACATGGGATACAAATAGGCACTGTACTCGGTGCTGAGATTCGGCGAAGGCGGCAACCAGGTTAATCCTGTCTCATTCCAGCGCATCGCATGTTTGTAATCCTTGCAGCGCACCACGTCCACGACGCATTTTTGTCCGCCTGCCAGCCATCCTTCACCGTTGACCATCAAGGCGTATTCGCCGATCGTCATGCCGTGGGCAACCGGGACGGTGTGCATCCCGACAAAGGACTTCTGCGCCGCCTCCAAGACGGGTCCGTCGACATACCATCCATTGGGATTGGGGCGATCGAGGATCAGCATCGGGATTTTTTGTTCCGCGCAGGCTTCCATCACATAGCTCATCGTCGAGATATAGGTGTAAAAACGCGCGCCGACGTCCTGAATGTCAAAAATCACCAGGTCAATGCCTTTCAAATGCTCCGGTTTGGGCTTTTTGTTGGTTCCGAAGAGGGATACAATGCTGATGCCGGTGGATTTGTCGACGCTGTTGGCCACGTGTGCTCCCGCATCTTGGTCACCTCGGAAGCCGTGCTCGGGGGCGAATACCTTCGCGATTTTGATGCCACGCCGGTGGAGGGTATCGACAAGGTGGATGCCGGTTTTGCCCGCGCTGTCATTGACAAAGACACGACTGGTGTTGTTGGCGACGATGGCAATACGCTTGTTGACAAGGGTTTGCATGCGTTCCGTGATCAAGACTTCGGCGCCTGTGCGTACGCGTGCATCCGTGCCCGTGGTCACGAGTGTATCCAAAAGCGGAAGCTGCGGCTTGGTCGGAGTGTTTTTGTTGCATGCGCCGAGCCATAGCGTCGCAACCACCGTGAGAATAGAAAACATCATGGGTGCCAGAGGATTCTTTCGGGCCATGCCGCGAATATACGTTTTCTCCAAGCGATGGCAATGATCGTGCCAACTCACAAGATGTGGAAATCCTTGATTGTCGACGTTTTGCGAATCAGAATTCTGCCGGGATTGGCGAGCCCATCTTGATCATTGCCACACGGAACCCAATGCGTGAGCCGGACTGATTTTGGCCATGTCCCATTCGACTGCCTGACATTGCCGCATATTTATAATCCGCCCAACTGCCACCTTTGACGACGCGCTGCTCCGTTGTTTCCACGTTTTCAGGGCCGGATTGAAAAAGCTGTGGTCCGACCTGGCGGCCTGCCGGATTCCGAATTCCCTGGAAATCAAGGTCGGACAGCGATTCCCGGCTATTGAATCGCATGACATCGAGACACCATTCGCTCACGTTGCCAGCCATATCATACAATCCGAATTCATTGGCAGCGAATGACTTTACCGGGGCGGTGTATTCGTAGTTGTCGCCAATGTAATCGCCGTGATCTGTTTTGATATTTGCCCGGAACCTGCCTTTTTCGTCCAAAACGGACCTGCCCGACCAAGGGTATAGCCGTCTGACACCTGTGGTTGTTTCTGTTTCCAAGGTGCGCGCCTTGGCTGCATATTCCCACTCCGCCTCGGTGGGAAGGCGATAGGCGGGTTGTAAAGGCTTTCCTTGCTTTGCGCGTTCGCGATTTTCATACTCGGTTAGCCATTGGCAATAGGCATTGGCTTGGTCCCAAGTTACCCCGACGACAGGATAGGCGCTGAATGCATCGTGCCAGAAGTAGTTCTTCACCAAAGGATCATTGTATCCAAAGACAAAATCACGGGCCCAACACATCGAATCCGGGAGCAAGCCAACTGCGCCCGCTTTTTGGATCAGGGGCTGCCAGGCTGCACGTTTCGTTTCCGCAGATGCCTTTTTTGCAGCCTTGAGCTTCGTTTCCAATCCCTTTCTCTCCTCCGAATTCAACAAGGAATCCAACAGGAAATAGCGGTACTGCGCATTCGTGATCTCGGTCTCAGACATGTAAAACGAGGCACAAGTGACCCGTCTTTCTGGGTTGTTGAATCCGGGAATTTCGCCGATCACCGTTTGATCCGCATTCATGGCGGTATAGGTCGAATCGTTACCTAAAAGGACCAGATAATAGTCCTTGACGGCAAATTGATAGCCGCCGCCGTGAATATGTGTGCCGCCTTCGATGAACTTGAGTGTGGGAATGTTCTGAGCGCCCAAAGCTGAAAATAAACTCAGGGCAAACAGCAGCAGCAAGTACCTCATATTTTGAACCGGTTGGAGTGAATTTGGACTAAGCAAATCCGGTTACAACCTGATTCGAAGTCCTTAACGCACAACGATGGCCTTTTGCGTCACTTGGCGATCACCCGCGGTAAGCGTGACAAAATAGGCAGCCGAGCGACGCATCGCCCCAAAATCCAGTGGCCAAGCCTGATCACCTTCCGAAAATTGCTGCTCGGCAGTGTAAAGGACCTTGCCATGTACATCAGATACCCGGAGCTTCACCAATTCTGGGCTGGACAAAGAGAAATTCACAACCGATTCGCCCAAGCTGGGATTCGGGAAAACGCGCATATTCATCGCATCCAGGCTATGGCCATTCAAGGCGTCGGTGGATACGGTTTTGTTGATGAATACCTTGAAAATCTGGCTGTTTGCGCTGCTTTGTGTTCCCGAGTTGATAAAAAAGATATTGGCTGCGGTGCTTGCAATGCCACCATAAATATAGCCGACGAGCGTGCGTCCAACAGGTAGCGAATCCAATTTCAAGACATCGTTGCCATAACGCTCCAATGTTTCCACGGGAATAAACTCCGAGCTCGCGCCCAACAAGGCCGGCATTTCGACGGGCAATTTGTATTCTGCCATCACCCCGTTGGCATCGCGGGTTACGCGCGCGATCGTCTTGACAAACGGACAATTGTCGTCGCGCACCAAGGTGCCGAGGCTGTCAAAGTATTGCGCGATTCCGCCAAAAAACACGGTATGCATCTCATTGGCTGTACCAGAATACATTGGAAGTACTGCGCAGTGATAGTGGTTGTAATACTGTGAAAACGCATTGTTGACGGCGTAACCGTTGCTGTCAATGTTCACACAATTCAGATAGGGAAGGTCAGCGCCGACTTGGAAAACGCCGGAAAATGCAGTCAAGCCTTCCTGACCATTGGGCAGGATTTGGGAAGCAACATTGTAGTCCCGGCGGTGCAGGTTCGTTGCATCGGTATGTCCCGGCAAATGCGTGACGCTCAGGTTGGTCCCGTCGTCGTTGATCTTAAACTTGCGAATGGCACTGGTATAGGTTTGCGTGTAAGTTGGATTCCCCATCGGGTTGTATCGCCCATCAAACCGCTGACCACCAACAAGGTAGTATGTGTCATAAACCATATCCAGATGTCCGCCTGTGACGGCAAATTCCGGATCGGTCAATTGCCGGAAGTTTCCAGTAAAGCTAGCCCCATTGATTACAGCCTGAATCGTCGCCGGCACGTCGATCGCAGTCAGGTTATGGTAGGTGATGTGGTCAGCTGCCGTGGCGCTGTAGCCGTAGCCACCCACAACGTAGAGCATATCTCCCGTTTGTTGGAATTCCATGTTGGTCGAACTCAGTTGCTCTTGCAAAGACGTTGACAACGAGGTCAATGGCGCGCTCCAGCTTTGCATCGCCACAGGATCTACGACGATGATTTGATTGTTGTGGCCAAGCACGTCAAAGGAGGCAAAGGGTTGCCGGCGGTGCAAACCATCGAGTCTGCCGCCCAAAATCAGCCATTTTCCATCGTGCTGCCCATAGGCAAAGGATTGCAGTCCTCCCAAATTGGGGACATTCATCGCCTCGATTTCGACGCTGAAAGGCGCGTTCTGGGAAAATCCAAGATTCGCTGCGAAAACAAATAACATTGCCGTGTACAGTATTCTTCTCATCATCGTCGATTTTTTAAGTTGAATCATCGGAGCAATCGATTGGAGCTTCTTTATCCGCTCTGTTACAAATTTCGACTTCTCGTTAGCCGCGAACAAGCATTTGCCTTCCTGACAACGGTAACTTGGGTTACATCAAATCTTAAACGTGAGCATTCGATCAAATGGGATGCTTTTTTCTGGGAATCATCCTTACTGCGTCCAGGGATTGACAAAAGTCATGGTTCGAAGCGGAGACCCAGACCCTGAATTTGGCCGTTTGGCATTGCAAAATGACCGTTGCCGATCCAATTGTGACGATCGTCCCTTCACGACAGTATTCTACTTCCGATGGCTTGATATTTGCTCTGAACCCAATAAATCCCTAAATCACGGGAGAAATGGAGAATGCTATGATTACGATTGCACATCGACACCTTGCGGAAATTACCTTGCTAGACCTTGAAGGCCGAATGATCGGCGATGCCAGCAACCAATTTTTGGCGGTGGCTTCGACGACGATTGTAGAAGGTGGCACACGCAAGATGGTGCTCAATCTTCAGCACCTAGATCAATGCGACTCCATGGGAATCAGTGCATTGCTCCGGATTCATACCTCCTTGAAAAATATGGATGGCGCATTGATTCTTTGCCAACTCAACGATCTAGTGACGAAGGTTTTTGCCTTGACTCATATCGACGAAGTCATGCACATCGTGGCGACGGAAGAGGATGCCTTGGAAGAGTTGGGCGTGACCAGCGTGATTCATGGCGCCTGAATCCGCCCGCTGACTGATCACTTCGGGGCAATGCGCAGCATGAACATCCCGACGATGAATCCGAGGAAGTTCGGGATCCAAACTGCAACCCATGCGGGATATTTGTCGCCCAAAATCGCTTGCCCGGTGACGACGAGAAGCACGTAGATGAAGTTGATCACGAGGCCGATCCCGATTTGCAACGGTGTACCGCCGCGGCGTTTCTTCGTACTTACTGCAAAGCCGATGATCGTCAGAATGATCGCTGCAAAAGGGTAGGCAAATCGCCTGTATTTCTCCACGATCATCTCTTCGGCCAAGCCCGATCCGCGCACCTTTTCCAATTCGATGCTTCTGTAAAGCTCATTGAGCGGCATACTTTCCGCCCGCATTTCCTTGATATAAATGTCGTTGGGGGTGAGCAAAAAGGTCGTGTCCATCGATGCAATCCGCGTCAGGGATTCCTTGCCTTCTGAAAAAGAATGCACACTGACATTCTCCAATCGCCAGCTTTTCGATTCCTCCAACCATTTGATTTTCGTCGCATCCAGCTTCTTCAGCAATTCCTGCTGATTCATGACCTCCATCGAAAAAAGGTAACCTTCGTTGATCCACTGATTGAAGGAGTAGATGTAAATGAAGGTCTCAATGCCTGTTTTTTCGTCGAATCCGATCTTTTTGTGGATGTTCGTATCCGTCATGACCGTCTTGCGCTTCAAGTATTGATACTCGAAGTCGATCCGTTGCTGATTGGCAATCGGGACGATGTAGGCGTTGAGGTAAAAGGAAACACCGGCCAGGAAAATCGCCGTTGCGAGATAGGGCGCCAAAACGCGCCAGAAACTCACGCCTCCGGCCAACATGGCCACGATTTCGGTGTTGTTGGTGAGCCTCGAAGTGAAGTAGATGACCGCCAAAAAAATGCAGACCGGGGCAAGGAGGTTGCCGTAAAACAGCGCAAAATTCCGGTAATAGCTGAAAATCAACAGGTCAATCGGCGGCTTGCGTTCGATAAAGTCATCGATCTTCTCGGCAACGTCAATCACGATCGACACCGCGAGAATGATCATTACCATGAAGAAAAAGGTCCCCAGGAATTTGAAGATGATATATCGATCTAACTTGTTGAACATCCTTGGGGCGAAGTTAGGAAATCTCCCTAGACTTGGGATTCGCAAGCAAAAATTGTACCGACATGCGATTCATCCTTAAATCTTCGCGGTGATTTTCGGGAGAAGGAGCCGTTTCCATTCGGAGAAATCGCCTTCCAGAATGTGTTTCCGTGCCTCGCCGACCAGCCAGAGGTAAAAATGCAGGTTGTGGAGGCTCAAAATCGTCATCGCCAGCATTTCCTCGGCCTTGAACAAATGCCGCACATAGGCTTTGGAGTAATACTGATCCGAAAACAGGTCGCTGTCGGGATCGAGTGGCGTGAAATCCATCTCGTACTTCTGATTGCGCATGTTGCGGATGCCTTCGCGCGTGAACATCATGCCGTGGCGCGCATTGCGCGTGGGCATCACGCAGTCAAACATGTCCACGCCGAGCGCGATGTTTTCGAGGAGGTTCTCCGGCGTACCTACGCCCATGAGGTAACGCGGTTTGTCTTGCGGCAAAATGCTGCAGCAAAGGTCGGTCATCTCATACATCAGTTCGGTGGGCTCACCGACGCTCAGTCCGCCGATGGCGTTGCCGGGCAGGTCGAGGCTCGCGGTGAATTCGGCGGATCTTGTACGGTATTCGCGGTACATGCCGCCTTGCACGATCGGGAACAGGGCCTGGGTATGCCCGTAGAGGCCTTCGGTCTCCATCCAGCGTGTTTTGCAGCGCTGCGCCCAGCGGTGGGTCAGCTCCATCGATTCGCGGGCATAACGTTCATCGCTCGGCCACGGCGGACATTCGTCGAGGACCATCATGATGTCCGAACCGATAATGCGTTGGGTGTCGACGACGTTTTCGGGGGTGAAGAGGTGCTTGGAGCCGTCGATATGGGACTTGAAGGTGGCGCCTTCCTCGCTCAATTTCCGCTGTGCTGCCAACGAAAAAACTTGATAACCACCGGAATCCGTCAGAATAGGGCCATCCCAATGCATGAACTTGTGGAGGCCGCCTGCGGCTTGCATCACGGCATTTCCCGGACGCAGGTAAAGATGGTACGTGTTTCCGAGAATGATCTGCGCCTTGACATCGTCCCGCAAATGGTTTTGTTCGACCGCCTTGACCGAAGCCACGGTCCCGACCGGCATAAAAATCGGCGTCAGAATCGTTCCGTGATCGGTTTCGAGCTTCCCCGCGCGGGCATGGGAGCCGCTGTCTTTCTTTTCGAGCGTAAATTTCATTGCCCGGCAAAGGTAGGGAGCAGGGGGGAGGGAAACAATTTTGGGAATGGGAGAGCGGAATGACGACTTGATCGTTGCGGAGATTACAGTCGTTCCCTTTCTTCACTCAATTGAATGTCAACGTTGAAAAGGCAACCGAGACGATAAATTTGCTTACTCATCCTGGGCATTTTCCTCCAATGCCTTTGAAATCTCATAGATTGCCGACAATATTCTATCCCTGTCAGAGTTTTCACCAGGACAACTGTGAATTGCCTGAATGATTTTAATGGTTGTTGACTTCAGCCCATTTCCCTTGATCACTGCATCCAATCAGAAACCCATCAAAACATAGGTCATAGCGAACGCGCAACGCAATGGTGTCTTGGTCTGCAAATGAAGTGTTTGGTCTTTGTCATGATTGTAGGCTTTAGGTTGGTTCAGCGCCGCACGAGTGAATCCTTTGGCAACTGAAACGTATGGGAAATGCCGATTGGCACTTCGGTCAAATACGAGGTCGCGGCAAAGCAAACGTCGAAAGCAGAAAGGCAAGATCGGTTGAATTCGGAGGTGTTTGAGCTTGTCGCGCCTGCTTTCCAGGAGAAACGCTAAAGGCAATGCCAAAAGTCCAAGCAGGTCCGATGGATCCACCACGCGGTCGATTGTAATCCATGCATTTGCATTCCAGGTATCGATAAACGGCTGACTGAGGGATGATTTCCAAATAGCAAATAGAATGGCTGTCAATACGAAGATGGCCTTCTTTTGCCTCGGGAACAACGCCGTGAAAAAAATGGGGAAAATGAAAAGCCCCGCGAAGTCCGACAATTTCCCGGTGAACCAATTTCCAAAATGTGCCTTTAAAACAAAGTCATTCACCAGCAGCAGGAAAAGTCCAGTCAAGAACCAGTAGCTGTTGATTAGATGGCTTTTATTTTTGAGCATTGACCTTCCGTAACGATTTAGAGGAATGTGCCATTTTTTCTTTTCAGCGCGGGGGGGGAAGCGGGGGTAAATGTTTTCTCAAGGTGGCAGTGGGGAGGATGTTGGCCTTCACCTTGACAGGTATGTCAGCCGAGACGTTTCACGCCAACGATAAGTCGAAACTCAGGCTCCCTGTCATTGCTTTCTGCATTGGGCGTTCGTTGATCACCAACATCGCGCTATCTTTGATTCCTGATTTCCCAGAATTCATATAGTGCCCAAACGCTTCAGCCGTCTCCTTCCAAACCTCCCTGAAGTCCATACGAATTTCGCTGAAAAGTCGTCGATGAGCTTCAAGTGTCAGCTAGGTTCGACCAAGCGATCATGGGCGCCCAAACGTTGGCTCAAAGGTGAACTTCAGGGCGACATCTGTAAATCGCAATACATCGTCCCAGTCACAACTGTCGCTGATTTCGACGCCGTTCACTTGACGAGATTGCAAGTGCCAATCTTTGCCGGTCAGCAGTTCAAGGTTTTCAAAGTCCTTGGTTTTGTTGCAGGCGACCAATGCGAACAGCATGGTGAGAAAGGCAAATGCCGGAACAATTGATTTGAAATGGAGCGACTTCAGTTTCATGGGAATGATTTTTGAAGGTGAATTCGAAGGAAAAAACGTGTTCGCAAAGCCAATTGACATCCTCAGGCTGGAAAGCAGCGGATGGATGAAGTAAAGATAGCGCGTCAGCGCCTCAGTTACCATCCCAAAATTGGTGCATGGTGGATGCTTGTGCTTGCCAGACTTCGAATTGCAGTCCAAGACCGAACTTTCCTCACCGATACGCCTCCCACCAAGCCTCTAGCCAAAACATCCGCAGCCAGAAAAATCCTCCCCAAAGTAGGCAGAGCATAGTCCAAACCGCGCGTTTCAGCGAATTGCTTGAATGCAACCGCGGGCTCAAACCAACCATGTTGATAGGAGAGGGAAAACCCCGCCCAATGCACGGGCATGGCTTTTTTGACCTGCGCATCGATCGCCGCTTGCACGCATTCGTCGGGGAACAGGTGAATCGGCCGCCAATCTTCGTTGTATTGGCCGTTTTCCATGAAGGCAAAGTCGAAAGGGCCGAGCCGTTGGCCGATTTCCTTGAAATGTTGCCCGTAGCCGCCGTCGCCGCTGAACCAGATTTTTTCCTCCGGCAAATGAAAAACCCAGCCGCCCCAAAGCGACTTCATCCGATCCGTCAGTCCCCGCCCCTGAAAAATGCCGCGTCGGTGTGTAGTGAATCACCATTTCCCCGAAATGCTGTTGGTCCCACCAGTCAAATTCGGTGATCAATTCCCCCGGAATGCCCCAGCGGACCAAATGGCGTTTCACGCCGAGGGCCACAAAATACTGTTTGACCTTGCCGGCGAGTTTTTGAATGCTTGCATAGTCCAGATGGTCATAATGGTCGTGCGTGAGCAGCACCAGGTCGATTTCCGGCAGTTGGTCGATGAGATCAAGCGTGTTTTCGGAGAAGCGTTTGGCTGCGAACGGCGCAATCGGCGCAGCGTCGGGCCCGAACATCGGGTCAATGAGCAGGGTCTTGCCCAGCATCCGCATCAGCACCACCGAGTGGCCATACCAAACGAATTTGCTCCGCGCGCTCGGCGCAAGGAAGGCCGCGACATCCAACGGCGCAATCGGCAAAGGAACCTTCGGCGCCTTGTCTGCACGGTTGGTGAATTGCTTGTAAATGATCTGCGGAATCTTGAACGGGCTCATCGACATGGTAGTCGCCTCCAGATTCTGGAAACTCCCATCCCGCCAATTCGGGGACAG